>JAAFHH010000029.1:2577-5378 GCA_013297545.1 Alphaproteobacteria bacterium | reverse complement strand
AACGCGGGAGGGTTAAGAGCGCGGCGGCTTGCCCGCCGCCTCTTCCGCGAACCGCCGGGCGAGTGCTGCCGCGACTGTTGGCGTCACGAAGCGCGTGATGTCACCGCCGAGCCGGCCGATTTCCTTCACAAACCGACTGGAAACGAACTGCTGGCCGTCCGCAGCCATCAGGAACACCGTCTCGATGCCCGGCGCCAATTTGGAATTCATGCCGGCCATCTGAAATTCATATTCGAAATCCGACACCGCGCGCAGGCCGCGCATGATCACTTCCGCGCCATTGTCTTGCGCGAACTTGACCAGCAGGCTGTCGAACGGCAGCACGGTGATGCGCGCGGCTGCCGGTGTGCCACGGATGCTGTCTTTGACCAGGGCGACCCGCTCTTCGAGCGTGAACAGCGGGCCTTTGCCGGCGTTGTGCGCCACGCCAACAATCAGTTCATCGACCAGACGACTGGATCGCTGGATGATGTCGCTGTGGCCAGAGGTGATCGGGTCGAAGGTGCCGGGGTAGACCCCGCGCCGCGCCTGCTGGCTCACCCTGCCCCCTCCTCATCCTCGCTGCTGTCGTCGACCACCGCGTCGCCGATGCGGGTAACGCTGACAACCCGCTCCGCGCCGTCAACGCGGAACAGTGTCACACCCTGAGTTTGCCGCTTGGCGATGCGGATGTCATCGACCGGGATGCGGATCAACTGGCCGCCATCGGTGACCAGCATGACTTCTTCGCCGGTGCCGATCGGGAAGCTCGCGACCACTGCCGTGCCATTGCGGCTGGTGAGGTCGATGCCCGCGACCCCCTGCCCGCCGCGGCCAATGACCCGGTATTCGTAGGCCGAGGTGCGCTTGCCAAAGCCGCGATCGGTGACGGTCAGCACGAACTGCTCTTGCGCCTGCAGCTCGCGGAACCGCTCGTCGCTTAAACTGGCGGCGGGCTCAGCCGCTGCTTCGTCGCCGACCACTTCTTCTTCATCGCCGTCCCGGCGCAGCTGGGCTGCCCGACGCAAGTAAGCGTCGCGTTCTTCGATCGAGACATCGACCGTGCTGAGCACCGACAGTGAAATCAGCTCATCGCCCTCGGCCAAACGAATGCCGCGCACACCGGTCGAGGTGCGGCCGGTGAATACCCGGACGTCGGAGACCGGGAAGCGGATCACCTTGCCCATCTTAGTGGCGAGCAGCACGTCCTCATTGTCCGCATGGCAGAGTGCGACGCCGATCAACGCACCCAGCGAATTGCCATCCTCATCCTCAAGCTTCATGGCGATCTTGCCATTGGATTTGATGTTGAGGAAATCGCTGACCAGGTTGCGCCGCACTTCGCCGAGCGACGTCGCGAACAGGATGGTGAGGTCCGCCAGCGCCTCTTGGTCCTGCGGCAGCGGCATCACGGTCGCGATGCGTTCATCCTGCGCCAGTGGCAGCAGGTTGATCATCGGCTTGCCGCGCGCGGTTGGTGCCCCCTCCGGCAGACGCCAGACCTTCAGCTGGAACGCCCGGCCGAAGCTGGTGAAGAACAGCACCGGCGCGTGGGTGTTGGCGACAAACAGGGTGCGGACGAAATCCTCATCCCGGGTCGCCATGCCCGAGCGCCCCTTACCGCCGCGCCGCTGGGAGCGATAGGTGTCGAGCGGGACGCGCTTGATGTAGCCGCCGTCAGAGACGGTCACCACCATCTCCGCAGGCGTAATCAAGTCTTCGATGTCGTGTTCGAATTCGGCGGTTTCGATGCCGGTGCGGCGCGGATCGGCGAACTCGTCCCGGATGGTCTTGAATTCCTCCGCCATCACTTCAAGGCGGCGTGGCCGGCTCTGCAGGATGCTGATCAATTCCTTGATCTCAATCGCAATGCCCTGCAGTTCCTCAACGATCTTTTCGCGTTCCAGGCCGGTGAGGCGCTGCAAGCGCAAATCGAGGATCGCGCGCGCCTGGGCGTCCGACAGGCGGTAGATGCCGGTAACGTCTTCGCCGGCCCCTTCATCGACCAATGCCACCAGCGGCAACACGGCTTCGGCCGGCCATTCCTGCGCCAACAGTCGATCCCGCGCGACCTGCGGGTCGGGCGAGGTGCGGATCATCTGCACGATGTCGTCGATGTTGGCGACCGCGACCGACAGCCCCACCAATAAGTGGGCGCGCTCGCGGGCACGGCGCAACAGATAGCGCGTGCGCCGGGAGATCACCTCTTCGCGGAATTCCAAGAACGCGGTCAGGATATCGCGCAGGTTCATCTGCACGGGCTGGCCGCGATGGATCGCCAGCATGTTGATGCCGAAGCTGACCTGCAGCTGGCTGTGCCGGAACAGGTGGTTCAACACGATATCCGGCATCGCGTCGCGCTTCAGTTCGATGACGACGCGCACACCCTCGCGGCTGGACTCGTCGCGCACTTCGGCGATGCCTTCGATCACCTTGTCGTTCACCAATTCGCCGATGCGTTCCAGCATCTTCGACTTGTTGACCTGGTAGGGCACGTCGGTGAACACCAGCGCTTGGCGGTCCTTGCGCACTTCTTCGATGACGTGGCGCGCGCGCAACAGGATCGAGCCGCGACCGGTCCGGTATGCATCGCGAATGCCGCCGCGGCCGAGGATCAGCGCGCCGGTTGGGAAGTCCGGGCCTTGGACGATTTCAAACAGCGCCTCGTCCGGCAGATCCGGGTCCGCGATCATCGCCAACAGGGCATCGATCACTTCGCCCAGATTGTGCGGCGGGATGTTGGTCGCCATCCCAACCGCGATGCCGCCCGCCCCATTGACCAACAGGTTCGGGAACCCGGCCGGCAGCACCGTCGGTTCCAT
>JAAFHH010000029.1:0-2567 GCA_013297545.1 Alphaproteobacteria bacterium | reverse complement strand
GGTTCGGCCGGAAATCGACGGTTTCCTTATCGAGGTCGGCCAACAATGCATCCGCCACCTTGGCCAGGCGCGATTCCGTGTAGCGCTGGGCGGCTGGCGGGTCGCCATCCATCGAGCCGAAATTGCCCTGACCCCAGATCAGCGGCACGCGCATGGAAAAGTCCTGCGCCATGCGGGCAAGCGCGTCGTAAATCGCCTGGTCGCCGTGCGGGTGGTACTTCGCCATCACGTCGCCAGTCGTGCGCGCCGATTTCACCGCCTGGCGGTTCCACACCAAGTTCTGTTCCTTCATGGAGAACAGAATCCGCCGGTGCACCGGCTTCAACCCATCGCGGACATCGGGCAGGGCACGCGACACGATCACGCTCATGGCGTAGTCGAGGTAGCTGCGCCGCATTTCCTCTTCGATGGTGATCGGCTGCACGTCGCTGGCAGCCGGCGGGGCCGGGGCTGCGGTTTCGGGCACGTCGTCAGAAGGCGGTGTGGTCACGAGGCGATGTCTCCAGTCAAATCAAGGGCGCGGGTAGGCTTGGCTTAGAACGGGATGTCGTCATCCAGGTCATCGCGCCGCGGCGGCTTGCCGCCACCACCGCCACCGCTGCGTGCCGCAGGTGCCGGCGCGCCATAGTCGCCACCACCGCCGCCGTAGCCACCACCACCGCCGAAGTCTTCGTCGTCGCCACCCGAGCCACCGCCACCCGCACCGGGGCGCGAATCGATCAGGGTCAGTTCACCGCGGAACTGCTGCAGCACCACTTCGGTGGAGTAGCGTTCCTGGCCGCTCTGGTCGGTCCATTTGCGGGTTTGCAACGCGCCTTCGACGTACACGCGCGAGCCCTTCTTCAGGTACTGCTCCGCGATCCGGCCAAGGTTTTCGTTGAAAATCACCACTTGGTGCCATTCCGTGCGCTCGCGCCGCTCGCCGGTCGCCTTGTCGCGCCAGGTGTCGGAGGTCGCGATCCGCAGGGTCACGATTTTGGCCCCGGCTTGTGTGGCGCGCGACTCCGGGTCCTTGCCGAGGTTGCCGAGCAGTATCACCTTGTTGACGCCAGCCATGGCCCATTCCTGTTTTGTGAAGGCGCGCGAGTATACCCGGATTCGCGCCGGCGCAACCCTCGGATTTGCGGCGAAGTGTTCATTTTTTGTTCTGTAGCTTGGATCCGCACCATGGGGGTCGCCGCCGCTGGAGGCAGCACCTATAGTCCGCCACTCTTGGCTCTCGAGGTCTTTGGTCGATGTCCACCACGCATATCCGCGTCCGCGGTGCTCGCGAACACAATCTGAAGAATGTCGATGTCGATCTGCCGCGCGATCAGCTGATCGTGCTAACGGGCCTGTCCGGGTCCGGCAAATCCTCACTCGCGTTCGACACCATCTATGCCGAGGGCCAGCGCCGCTACGTCGAGAGCTTGTCGGCCTACGCCCGCCAGTTCTTGGAGCTGATGCAGAAGCCGGACGTCGACCTGATCGAGGGCCTGTCGCCCGCGATCTCGATCGAACAGAAGACGACCTCGCGCAATCCGCGCTCCACCGTCGGCACGGTGACGGAAATCTACGATTATCTGCGCCTGCTCTACGCCCGCATCGGCGTGCCCTACTCGCCCGCGACCGGCCTGCCGATTGAAAGCCAAACCATCTCCCAGATGGTGGACCGCATCCTGGCCATGGAAGACGGCACGCGGCTTTATCTGCTGGCGCCGATCATCCGCGGCCGCAAGGGTGAGTATAAGAAGGAGTTGCTGGATCTGCAGAAGCGCGGCTTCCAGCGCGTCAAGGTCGACGGCACGCTTTATGAAATCGACGCCGTGCCGGCGCTGAACAAGAAGCTGAAACACGACATCGACGTGGTGGTCGACCGGCTGGTCGTGCGCGCCGATCTCGCGACACGTCTGGCCGACAGCTTGGAAACCGCCCTCGGCCTCGCGGATGGCTTGGTGTTTGCTGAAAACGCTGACGATGGCACGCGCACCGCGTTTTCGGCGAAATTCGCCTGTCCAGTCTCCGGCTTTACCATCGACGAGATCGAACCCAGGCTGTTTTCCTTCAACAACCCCTTCGGCGCCTGCCCGGCCTGCGACGGGCTCGGCGTGAAGCTCGAGTTCGATGCGGCCCTGGTGATCCCCGACGCGAGCTTGAGCTTGGCCACCGGCGCCGTCGCGCCCTGGGCCAATTCCACCTCCCAGTACTACTCCCAGACCCTCGATAGCCTGGCCAAGCACTACAAGATCTCACCTGCCAAGCCGTGGTCGACCCTGCCGGACACGTTCCGCACTGCCCTGCTCTACGGCACCAAGGGCGAAGCGATCACCATGCGCTACCACGATGGCTTGCGCAGCTACGACACCAACAAGCCGTTCGAAGGCATCATCCCGAACATGGAACGGCGCTGGAAGGAAACCGACAGCGCCTGGGTGCGCGAAGAACTCGGCCGCTATCAGTCCGAAAGCCCGTGCGAGACCTGCGGCGGCTTCCGCCTGAAGCCGGAAGCGCTCGCGGTCAAAGTCGGCGGGCGGCACATCGGCGAAGTGACCCGCCAATCGATCGGCGACGCGCTCGCCTGGTTTGGC
>JAAFHH010000003.1 GCA_013297545.1 Alphaproteobacteria bacterium | reverse complement strand
CCCTTCCCACGGATCGGCTTCCAGCTGCTTCATGCCGAGGCTGATGCGCTGGGTTTCCGAGTTGAAGCGGATCACTTGGACGGTGACCGGCTGGCCGATGGTCAGCGCTTCGGACGGATGGTTGATGCGGCGCCACGCGATGTCGGTGACGTGCAACAGACCATCGACGCCGCCGAGGTCGACGAAGGCACCGTAGTCGGTGATGTTCTTCACGACACCCTGCAGCACTTGGCCTTCCTTCAAGGAGGCGACCAGTTCTGAGCGGGCTTCTGCGCGGCTTTCTTCCAGCACAGCGCGGCGCGAGACCACGATGTTGCCGCGCCGGCGGTCCATCTTCAGGATCTGGAACGGCTGCGGCGAGCCCATCAGCGGGGTGATGTCGCGCACCGGGCGGATGTCCACCTGGCTGCCAGGCAAGAACGCGGTCGCACCCGACAGGTCGACCGTGAAGCCACCCTTGACGCGGCCAAAGATCACGCCGTTGACGCGCTGGGTGTCTTGGAATGCCTTCTCAAGCAGGTTCCAGGCTTCTTCGCGCCGGGCCTTGTCGCGGCTGAGGGCTGCTTCGCCGAACTTGTCTTCCATGCGTTCCAGGAAGACTTCGACGACATCGCCCACCTTCAGCTCGACCGGCTGGCCGGCAACCGAGAATTCCTTCAGCGGCACGCGGCCTTCGGACTTCAAGCCAACATCGATGATCGCGTAGTCGTTTTCAATGGCGACGATCGTGCCTTTGACGACGGTGCCTTCGAGATTTTCGCCCGCACCCATGCTCTCTTCCAAGAGCGCTGCGAAGCTTTCCTTTTCGGCTGCTACAGCCATATTTTTCTCTCCTCCCGCCCGCCGGATCAGCGCCGTGCGTCGGGGTCTCGGGTGGTGTGACATCCAGGGGTTGCCCCCGCAGATGGGTCGCGGCGCACAAACGACAAAAAGGCGGATGAACGCGGGCGAGCTTGCTCACACCGGGTTTTCATCCGCTCGGGCTTTGGCAGTGCGCGCCGTTGCGTCAGCGGGAGATACTCGCCCCGCCCGCCAAAGGCAAGTCTTGTTCGGCGCGGCCGAGCTTTGCCAGCACGAACGCACGCGCCACGCCAAACACCTGATCGACGTCGAGGCGCGAGGTGTCGAGCACCAGTGCATCCCGGGCTGGTGTCAGGGGGGCTGTGGTGCGCGCCCGGTCGCGGGCATCGCGTTCGCCCAGATCGGCCAGCACTTGCTCAAACCGGGAGGCGAGCCCCCGGCCGATCAGATCAGCGTGACGGCGGGCGGCACGCACATCTACCGTCGCATCAATGAACAGCTTGGCGTCGGCTGCCGGTGCGATCACCGTGCCGATGTCGCGGCCGTCGAGCACAGCGCCGCCCGGTGTGGCGGCAAAGGTGCGCTGAACGTGGAGCAACGCCGCGCGTACGGCTGGGATCGCCCCGACTTTCGAGGCAGCCTGGGCGGCAGCATCGCTGCGCAAGGCATCGTCCTCCAGCCACTCCAGCTGGAACGCCGAGGCGACGTCGACCGCATCGGCGCAATCTGCTTGCGCGCGGATCCCAACTGCCCGGTACAGCAATCCTGTATCGAGGTGCGGCAGCTGGAACCAGCGCGCGAGCCGGGTCGCGACCGTCCCCTTGCCCGACGCAGCCGGGCCGTCAACAGCGATCAGGGTCACGGGGTGGCCCCGACCCGGCAGCCGACCAAATCGCGGCTACCGCTGATGGTGATCCGCCGTTCCCCGCCCGCGGCCGTGATGGCGAGGTCAGCGCCGAACTGCTGCAGCAAGCCCTCGAGATCATCAGCAGGCCCGGGATCGATCAGCGTGGTGGTGCCAGCGGCGTGCAGACCCGCCAGCAGCACGGCGGCTTTCTGTCCGGGGTCAACCACCCGCAGCTCGATCGGCAACAGAGGTGCGCGGCCGCGCAGGCTGAGTGGCAGCTGCTCGAGCGCCGGATCGAGGGTGGCAGCCCCCATGCGGCGCAGCAGCGGCAGCGCGGTTGCGAGCGCCGGTGCTGGACCTGTCACCACGCTGACGAAGCCGTGTCCGGCCAGCGCGCCCAGGGCTGCTGGTGTGACGGCACCAAACACCAGCGCCTCTGTCGGCTGCACCCAGCCACCGAGACCACGGCCGAAGACCCGCCAGCCCCAGGTCTCAGCCTCAAACGTCGCGCCGAGTGCGGTGAGGCTCGCGATCAGATCGGTCGGCACAGCGGCGGCCCTCGCCTCGACCTCAGAGGGTCCGACGGCGAGGGCCGCGACCACCAGGGCGTGTTCTAAGCGGGGTGCGGCGAGGGGGGGCGCATGCATCCGCGGGGCCATAGCACGGGTTGCCGCGGTCGGCAAATCGGGAGGGGTCGCGAAAAACTGCTTTGACAGGGGTCGGTGCCCGTGGCATGGGACCCGCCGCTTGGCGAAGGGAATCTGCTCAATGGTAAAGCCGGAATGGGGTGCAAAGCGCGTCTGTCATAGCTGCGGTGCCGCGTTCTACGATATGTTGCGCTCGCCGATTCTCTGCCCGAAGTGCGGCGCGGAGTATGATCCCGAGGCGATCTTGAAGTCGCGCCGCAGCCGAGCCGCCCCGGTCGAAGAGAAGGTCGCCGCGAAAGCCGTTGCGATCATCGACGACACCGAGGTTGAAGCGCTCGAAGATGTCGAGATCGTCGAAGATGTCGAAGAAGCCGCCGAAGGGGTCGAGGACGACGCCGTCGAGGAGGATGATCTGATCGAAGACACCTCCGAACTCGGTGAGGACGAAGACGACATGTCGGAGGTGATGGAACACCTGGACGAGGACGAGGAGCGCTAATCGCGCTTGCCAAGGGCGACCAACCACGCTACTCACGTCGCCCCGGCCGCGCCCCAGCGCGGACGCGCAGAATTCGGGCCCATAGCTCAGCTGGGAGAGCGCTACAATGGCATTGTAGAGGTCGGCGGTTCGATCCCGCCTGGGTCCACCAACGATTTCAGGGTCTTAGCTGGCAACGGCTAAGGCCCTGATGCGTTTTGAAGCTCAGACGACCAAGCGGGCGGGCATTCGCAGCACTGCATCGATCGCGTCGCTGAAGTTGCGAGCATAGACGGCTGGGTCCGTGAAGGGCGCACTGGCCACGCGCGCCGGCAGCTCGCGACGCAGCGTGGTCAGTCGATTGAGGTCCTGGGCCAAGCCAACGGCGTTGGCGACATACTGATCGAGGTCGTCCGCGATCAGATCCTCAAGGCCGACCAGCCGCATCATGGCCGAGGCGATGCGCTCGACAAAGTCGGTGCCCGCCATCGCGACTGTTGGCAGGCCAGAACTCAATGCCGAGTGCGTCGTCAGGCCGCCAGAAAACGGGAACGTCTCAACAGTAAAGTCTACTCTTGAGAACGAGGCCAGGAAAGCGTCGGGATCAGGAATGTAGCCGATCTCCAGGCGTTGCGCGCTGATGCCAACAGCGAGGAACTTTTCCAGCACGGCCGTTTTTTGCTGCTCGTGGCGGAATGATTGGTTGATCCACAAAAATCGCGCATCTGGGAGGCGATGGAGAATGGCAGTCCAAGCAGCAAAACACGCTTCATTGCATTTGCTGGGACGACCAAAGCACCCAATCGTCAGATAGCCAAATGTCTCAGCCGGCGGGGTTTCTGGAACGATTTTTGTATTGCCAGACGTAAATATCTGCCAATGCTGATTTAGGGCGATAATTGGTGCGTGGTACAAGTGTCGCTTAGATTGTGGTATAATATAAGTATCTCCAAAGAAAGCATCAATAATATCGCCGCCAATTGTGAATAGGTGCCCCGCAAATACCTGGTAGCGTGCCGGTCGGCCGGCAAGCAACTGCCATGGCATTCTATCGCCAACACCGTCGAAATAGATCAGTACGTCAATTGAAAGTGCACGGATTTCGGCCAGAGCAGCTGCTTCAGATCCAAAGACAAAGAATTTGTCAAAACCATCGCGAGCGGATGGCGGCAGATCGGAGCTGCCGAGTACGCCGCCGAACACTTCAAACCGCGAGCGATCTATTTGCCAAGCTGTCGCTCTGATGGCTTGCTGATAGATAAGATGCTGGCGCAAGGACTCGCCAAAAAACATGACACGGGGCCGACCACTTTGGCGCTTGCGCGGCGGGCGTCGTGGGTTTTGCGCCAACCAAGGATCGACGAAGCGCGCACTGAACCGATCAATGATTGTTCGGTAGCGCTCGACACTTGGGTTGTCGGAGTTGATGGCGGCCAATGCGCCAAGAAGAAGCCATTCCTCAAGACGCGATGGAGTAATCCAGTCTTCCGGAGTATGTTCAACAAAATCAGAAAAGCGGCTTAAGTCTTCGAAATTATATGAGTCGGCAGCAAGATTGAAATAATATCCTTGTCGTAGTACGGGAACAAAATCTGGCGGTGTCCGCGCAATCAGACTTGCCATATCTTTTCGATCTACGTGGCGAAACTCCTCTAAGAGCTCTGCGATCGACTCTGGGATATCGTATTCCAATATTTTTCTCCTCGAACTCTAGGGTTGGGCACTACCCGGCTGGGCATGCTCGCAGAAACCGCTGTCCGAGTGCGCGCAGGGTTGCGAGATCGAAGCGCGCCGGCGGCGGCTCGGCGCGCAGCATACGGGCCAGGCACTGAGCTTGGGGCAGGTCCGCTGGCGGGTCGAGCAGCACGGAGGTGTCGAGGCTGACCGTAGCGATACCAGCAGCTCCGGTCACGGGATCAATGCGGCGCGTGATGCTGGCACCACAGCAAACGGCGCAATCTTCAAAGCTTTGCGCCCCGATGCCGGTCGCGTCCGGTGCGGCCAGCTGCATCAGGGCGAGCGGAGTGGCGCTGCGCACTTCTAGCACAGCGCCAGCATCGATACTGGCGCTGTCGATGCCGCCGTGGCAGCGGCTGCCGGGTTCGGTCACCCAGCGCCGCTCCAGCACCCAGCGCCGCCGCTGGTCGATGGTGCGCTCGGTCAATGCCAGGCCGATCAGCAGGGTACTGGTACCAGAGCCTTCGGCGCTGGCGGCCACCAGCACTGGTGTCACACCGCGCTGGGTGGTCAGGCCGGTCAGCTCCAGCCGGCCGACCTCGTCGCTGCGCTCCAGGCCAACGCAGGTGCGGGTGTCACACGCCTGGCCGATCCAGCGCCAGTCCACGCTCTGGCAGTCGTCGAGCGGGATGGCACCCTGGCGGGTGCGTTGGGCCAGCGCAGGCGAGGGTTCATAGATCGCGTCAACCAGGGCGGCGACACAGTAGCCGTTGATCCGCTGACCACCCACGGTGACCGAGGTCTGGGCGAGGGCTGGGCTCGCCATTAGCAGGAAGGCGACGAGCCACTTCATCCTGGGCACCGTGCGGCACAGGCGGTGATGCGCCGACAAGCCTCCCTCAACATCGTCTGATCGACGGCGAGCGCCATGCGCACCAGGCCCGTGGCCGAGGGGCCAAAACTGTCAGCCGGCAGGATCGAGACCTTTTCCTCCTCCAGCAGGCGGGTCGCGAAGTCGAAGGGGCTCAAGCCCGTGGCGCTGACATCGAGCAGCACGAACATGCCGGCCTCCGGCGCAATCGCGCGCACCCGGTTCTGGCCCGCCAGGCAGCCGAGTACGACGTCGCGCCGGGCCTTCAGTTCATCGCGCATCGCGCTGACAGCGTCGTCCTGGTCGAGGGCGGCGAGTGCGGCTGCCTGCACGAAGCCCGCCACCCCGTACATCATGGCGAGTGCCAGTGTGTAGAGATGGTCGACCAGCGGCTTTGGCCCCTGCACCCAGCCAATCCGCCAGCCGGTCATCGCATGGCTTTTGGAGAAGGAGGAGATCGCCACGGTCTGATCTGCAATATCGGCCAAGCTGCCCGCACTGACGAAGGGCTGGTCGAAGCACTGGTCGGCGTAGACTTCATCGGCGATCAGCCACAGCCCATGCGCCTTGACGATATCGCCGATCGCCCGCAGCCGGTCTGGTGTCAGCACGGATCCGGAGGGATTGTGCGGCGAATTGATCACGATCGCCCGCGTGCGCGGCGTGATGGCGCGTTCGATGTCCGCCGGGTCCGGCTGGAAGCCGAGCGCGGGGTAGAGCGGCACGGTGACGACTTCGGCGCCACCGGCGCCAAACGTTGCCTCGTAGGTCGCATAGGTCGGCTCCAGCAAGATCGCCTGGTCGCCAGGGCCGAGCAGGCAGAGCGAAGTGCCGAACAGGGCGTTCTGCGCACCGGGCATGATCATGATGGTGTCCGGCGTGACCGGCCGGCCGTAGCGCGCACTCAAGCGAGCGGCGAGCTTGGTGCGCAACGCAACCGTGCCGCGCATGGCGGGGTAGTGGGTGTCGCCCGACTCGATGGCATGGTGCGCCGCTGCACGAATCGGCTCCGGCGTGTCGAAGTCGGGATCACCGATGGTGAGGAACAGAATGTCCTCGCCGGCGAGCTTTTTCGCGACCGCGCGTTCGTGAATGGCCCAGGCGCCAGCCCCGCGCCCGGAGATGCGTTTGGTGAAGGCAGAGTAGTGCATGAAACTCTCAAAAGCGCCGTGGATCGGCTTCACGCCCGAGTGTGCCCGCGCCGAGCCCAGCCGGTCCAGCCTCTAGCGCTGCACCAAGGGCGGACGCCAAGGGCCTTGGATCGACCCGGTCATGATGCGACGGATCGTGCCATCCGGGCCTTCGAGCGGCAGCATCAGCCGACGCCAGTCCATCACCGTGATTTCTGGCGGCGAATAGTGATGGGTGAACAGTGGTGCGCCGGTGCGCAGCACGATGCGCAGGAACGCCACGTGCAGAGCGAGCGAGATGGGCGGCAGCCCCTCCGCCATGGTTTTGCCGGTCAGTTCGGTGCCGTAGGGGCCGGTGAGCTCAGAGCCAAACAGCCGGTAGCGGGCTTCCCACCCGTCGTCCAAAACGTCGATCAAGACGATTTGGCCAAGTGCTGGCGCCATGTCCAGCGGGTCGACAGCGCTCATCAGTGGCAGACGCTGCCCGCGCGGCAGCTGGTCCCAGTAGCGGCGCAAAAACGGTAAGGGCTCGGCAAACAGGCTGTCGGCACTCGGGTTGAGCAACATCGTGATGTCGGCCGAGGGCCAGCTCACCAGCCGTTCGATCGCGCGCAGGTTACCAGCACACACCGCCGTCACCACGCTGTCGATCAGCACGCGGTCCACCATGGCTCAACTCAGCCGTGCAAGACCGCGTACGACGGCCGCTAGCAAATCCTGCTTTTGGAACGGTTTGGTCACGTAGTCGTCCATGCCGGCGGCGAGATAAGTCTCACGTGATCCAGCCATGGCGTGGGCGGTCAGCGCAATGATTGGAATGTGTCGGCGGGCCGTATCGAGCGCGCGGATTTGGCGGGTTGCCTCCACGCCGTCGACACCGGGCATCTGGATGTCCATCAGCACCAGCCGATGCTCGCCGGCCGTCACTTTGGCGACGGCTTCGGCGCCATTGCGCGCGTGCTCGACCCGGTAGCCCGCCCGGGCCAGGATCGCGGTTGCCAGTTTCAAATTGATCTCGTGGTCGTCGACCACCAGCACCAACGGTCCGGCCGCCAGGGGGGCTTCGGGGGTCGAGGTGGCGACGGGTTGGCGGTAGTCCGTGATCGCCTTGGCTAACGCGGCGAGCCTGAGTGGCCGCGGCGCCCAGATGTCCACCGCCGGGTCG
Organism: Alphaproteobacteria bacterium; assembly: GCA_013297545.1. GTDB lineage: Bacteria > Pseudomonadota > Alphaproteobacteria > Elsterales > Elsteraceae > RDXE01. The sequence goes on along the minus strand of JAAFHH010000003.1, from coordinate 23,312 downwards.
GTTACCGCGCGCTGGCCGGCACCTGCCACCAGCACAGTTGCGACGGATCTGAGGGCGGGGACCGACTTCAGCCAACGCGCGATCTCAAGCCCGCTCATTACCGCCAGGTCGCGGTCGAGCAGAATCGCATCCGGTACCGGCCCGCGCGAGGCGGCCAGCGCCATTTGCGACAGCGCCGTCGCACCATCGCGCACGCGGTCAACCGCCGCACCAAGGCTCGCGAACCGGCGCTTCAGGCTATCGGCCTCCGCATCATCGCTCAGTGCCAGCAGCAGGCGCACCCGATCGAGGCGCGGTGGCAGGGCGGTCTCGTCCGGCAGCAGCGGCAGGATCACCGTGAAGCTGCTGCCGACCCCCTCGCTGGAACGGACATCAATCTGCCCGCCCATCGCCTGGACCAATTGGCGGCAGATCGCGAGCCCGAGCCCCGTGCCGCCAAAGCGCCGGGCGATCGAGGCATCGGCCTGGGCGAACTTGCCGAACAGGGCGGCTTGCGTCTCAGCGCTCATGCCGATGCCGGTATCTTCAACCGCGACCTGCACCCCGGTCACGCGGCCGTCCGCATCGAGGCGCGGGCCAGCGATCACCACCACCCGCCCGCGCTCGGTGAACTTGACGGCATTGCTGACGAGGTTGAGCACGATCTGGCGCACGCGGGTCGGATCGCCCTCCACCATCGGTGCGAGACCTGGGTCAACCACAGCCGCAAGTCCGATGCCCTTGGCCGAGGCGCGCGGCGCCATCAAGCTCGCGACATCTTCAATCACCGCCCCGAAATCAAAGCCGATCCGCTCGAGCTCGAGCCGCCCGGCTTCCAGCTTGGAGAGGTCCAGGATGTCGTTGACGATGGCGAGCAAGCCCTCGCCTGACGCCTTCACCGCCTCGGCAAAGCCGCGCTGTTCGCCCGTGAGCGCGCTGTCGAGCAGCAGGCTCGCCATGCCGAGGATGCCGTTCATCGGCGTGCGGATCTCGTGGCTCATGTTGGCGAGGAAATCGGACTTCGCCCGGTTTGCCTGTTCCAGCTCAGCCATCGTCTCGCGCAGGTCCAGCTCTGCGTGTTTGCGGCTGGTGATGTCGGTGATCGTGCCTTCGTAGAACGCGACCTCGCCGGTCGGGCCATGCACGGCCCAGGCGTTTTCCGAGATCCAATAGCGCTGGCGCGACTTGTAGCCCCAGATCTCGCTTTCGAAGTTGGTGACCCGGCCGTGGGTCGCCAGCACGCGCTTGAAGTCGTCCCGGCGGGTTGGTTCGACGTACCAGCCGATCGCGATGTCGCGCACGGTCGCCAGCATCTCGGCTTCGCTGTCGAAGCCGTTGAGGCGCACGAGCGCCGGGTTCGCGCGCAGCTGTTCGCCGGACGGGCTGGAGCGGTAGATGCCTTCGCTCGCATTCTCCCAGATCGACTGATAGTCGCGCTGTGCCTCAATGGTGGAGGTGATTTCCACCACCACGCCGAGGTAGATCACCTGGCCATCGGGCAGCACGTGGCGTGTCCCACTGTCGGACACCCACACCACACTGCCATCACGCCGGCGCGCCGGGCAGACGTGGTTCGGCACTTTGCCATCGCGCTCAATGCGCTCGACGAAGTCCCGTCGATCGGCGGCATCCAGATAGAGTGTGGCCGACACATCGGTGTTGACGTAAGCGATCATCGCGTCAGGCGTAGGAAAGCCCAGAAGATCCGCCAACGCCTGGTTGCCCGCCAGCATGCGCCCGTCCCGCGCCGTGCAGTACATACCGACGGCGGCCTGATCGAACAGCACTTGGGCGAGGCCCGCGTCCACTCTTCAACTCCGGCTGTTCGGCCGGAGAATGGGGGCGTTTGGTGCGCGCAGCAAGGCCAACCTTGCGGGTTTTGCTGCGCTGCAGCATTGAGCGACGTTGAGGCCTAGGCCCGCACTTGCTATGACGGTGACGCGCGCTCAAGCGAGGACGGTCATGGCACTGCAACAGATCTCACGATTGGCCGCTCCGCTGTTGGCCCTAATGATGGCGTTCACCCCAGCACTGCCGCGGACGTCAGCCGTGGTGGTGGGCGTGGCCGGTGTGCTGGTCACGGCGGGGGAGGCTGAGGCGCGGCGCGGCAGTTCCGGTGGCTTTAGCCGGCCGAGTTCATCGGCGCGCACGCCCTCAACCGCCCCCAGCCGGCCGAGTGCCGGCAGCTCCGGCGGGTTCAGCCGCCCCTCAGCGTCGGCCGCACCCTCGCGCACGCCGCCGATGTCCGGCGTTGATCGCGACACCTCGCGGGCGACCAGCGGGCGCGCCATGCAGGATTTCCAAGCGACCCAACGGCCAGCAGCACCGCCGCCGTCGGCCGGAGCGCGGTTGCCGGAACCGGCAGCGGGCTTACCGGCCCCCGCCTATCAGCCGAGCCGCACGCCGTCTGCAGTGGGTGGTGGCAATGCGTTGCCCGCCTTCCTCGGCGGCGTCATCGCCGGCCAGATCTTGAGCCCTGGGTCCGCCAGCAGTCAGCCAGCGCCCGCTGCGCGCGATCAAGCCGCGCGCACCTCCGCGCCGGCCCCCGCCGCTGCGCGGGACGAGGGCGGCGGAGGTGGTTGGATCTGGATCGTCTTGCTGCTGGCTCTGGCGGCAGGCGCGTTCTGGTGGTTCCGCCGCCAACGCCAAGCGCCCGCACCAGCGATCGAGACGGCGGCGGCCGCTGCCAGCGGCGTGCGCTCCAAGGTAGGCGCCATGGTGATGATTGATCCAAGCCCGTTCGTGCTGCTGGGGCCAGCGCTCACCGTGCCGCCACCGGTCGGTGGGGCGACGGCGATTGACGCCTCCAGCGTGCTGAGCGGTGGCCCGCACCCGGTCGAGCGGCTGTACCTCCCGGCGGACGGCGAATTCGTTGAGATCGTGCGCGATGCCGCCGGCGGCATCCGCCAAGCCCGCTGGTTCGGCCGCTTGACCGAAGTGCACCCGGCCGATGCCGCCGAATGGTCGTTCTGGCTCGACGCCCAAGACGGCATGATCGGCTGGCCGACGTTCCAAACCCAAGATGGCCAAACCTGGCAGCGGGTCTGGGGCAGCGGCGGCGGCCGGGCGCAGCCGATGGCCTGGGGCGAGACCCGCGAGAGCCTGGACCATCAGGCAAGCCGCGAGCTCAGTGCCATGCTATACACCCGCCTCGCCGATGATGGTGCGACCCAGCTTTACCTGTTGATCGCTGCCTCGGACACGGGTGCCGAAAGCTGGGTCGAACTGCATGTCGGTATCGACTTGAACCCCGTATCGCTGCGCCTCGGCGCGGCTTGAGCTGGAGACGATGATGGATGGAATTCTAACTGCGCTCGGCTCTGGGCTGCCGCTGTTGCTGCTGCACTTCGCGGCCGCCTCTGTGCTGCTCGGCATCGGCATTTTCGTGCATCTAGCGATGACGCCGTTTCGCGAGATGGCACTGGTGGAGGGCGGCAATGTCGCCGCTGCGACCGTGCTCGCCGGCACGTCGGTTGCGCTGGCGCTACCGATTGCGGCCTCGCTCGCGACCTCGCCGTTGCTGATTGACATCCTGATTTGGGGGGCGATTGGGCTGATCGTGCAGCTTTTGGTGTTTTCGGCGGCGAGCTTGCTGCTGAAAGACTTGCGCCAGCGCATTGAGCGTGGCGATTTGGCGCCGGCGATCGTGTTGGTCGGCTGGCAGCTGGCGTTCGGGTGTGTGAACGCGGCGGGCTTATCGCTCTAGGTCTTCTGTTCTCTCTTCAGCTGTGGAGCTGCTGCGATGTTGATGTTTCTGAAAAATCTGCTGGGCGTGAAGGCAGACAGTATGGCGCAGGCCGGGGTTGAGGCGCTGGTGCGCTGGGATCCGAAAGCTGCGACCGAGGCGGAGCTGCGCACCATGGAGCAGCACCTCGACCAGCTCGGCCGGGAATTGGCCGAAGCCCGCGCCTCCTACGACCGCGAAAAGAAAGAAGCCGACGCGATCCTGGCCCTGCAGGGCCAGCGCATGGCGGCGGCCGAACAGCTGAACGCGATGCTGCAATCCGCTGCTGACCCGAAGCACATCTCCGAACTGGAGGCGAGCCTCGCCAAGCTCGTTGGCATGCTGGAAGAAATGCAGCCGGAGATCGAGCGCGAGCAGCAAGACGTTGTCGACGCCAAAAGCTTCCTCGAGCTCTTGGAGAAATCCTACGCCGATGCCGGCGGCAAGCTGCGCACCGCGCGCTCAGAACTCGAACGCGCTGGCCGCGACATGGCGCGCGCCGAACAGCAAAAGCAGGCCGCCGAACGGCAAGCCGAAGCAGCGCGCCGGGCAGCCGGCCTGACGCAAGCGACCAGCGGGCTTGGCACTGCCTTGAAGACCATGCGGGAGAGTGCTGAGAAAGACCGCATCACGGCCGAAGCCGCGATGCAAAAGGCGCGGCTGCTGGCACAGTCCGCTCCCGAGAGCGAAGACAAGCACATCAAGGCCGCATTGGACATCGCCGCCGGCAAGCCGGTTGCGGGTCTGACCGGGTTGGGCGACCGCTTGGCCGCCTTGCGCGGCACGGCGGCCAAGAGCCTGCCGAAGCCGCAGTAGTGGTTGTTATCTCCTCCCCCCGTTTGGCGGGGGGAGGAGTTTTGGCTCACGACGGGTTGCTGTTCCGCCGCTATGCGGCAGGCGCGGTCGGCGCTGAGGCAGCCTCAGCGGTGGCAGACCGCTTCGATTTTGTTGCCATCCGGGTCGCGGATGAACGCAGTGAAATAGGTTGGATGGTAGCTGCGCACGCCAGGCGCACCATCGTCGCGCCCGCCAGCGGCCAGCGCGGCGGCATGGAACGCCTCCACCGCCGCGCGGTCGGGCGCGCGCAGGCAGATGTGCACGCCATTGCCGACACTGGGGGCAGCACCATCGAAGGGGGCTTGGATCCAGAACTGGGCGAACGCCTTGTGCCGGCCATAGCCCCAGCCCCAGCTGTCGTCCCCCATGCCTTCGCCGGTCGCGCGGGTGAGACCGAGGGGGGCGAAGACTGCATCGTAAAACACCCGCGACCGGGCGACATCGCTGACGCCAACGGACACGTGATCAAGCGCACCGTGCGTGCCGACGGGATCGACGAAATCGTCTGGGAAATCGCTCATCGCAGCCCCTCCTCTGGGCAATGTTGCTGATTTGTTCTAAACATCCCGAACAGGCTGCGTCAAGCGATCGTCTCAAGCCAGGCGATCGCACCGGCCACACTGTCGGTCAGCGGACCCGGTTCTGGCCGCGGCCGACGGATCAGCACGACCGGGATATCGAGGCTGCGCGCGGCCTGGATCTTGGCCTCAGAGCCCGCCCCGCCGCTCGCACGGGCGACCAGGGCGTTGATGCGGTGGTGGCGCATCGTTGCGAGTTCCTGCGCCAAGGTGAACGGCCCGCGGGCGAGCTCCAGATGATGGTCCGGCAGCGGCGGCGGGTTTGCTGGCGGCTCGATCATGCGCACCAGGAAGAAGGTGTCGGGCAGGGCGCTGAACGCTGCCAGATCGCGCTGCCCGAGGGTGAGGAACACGCGCCGGCCGACCCGCTGCAACGCGGTCGCGGCCGAGGGTGCGTCTGCCACCTCAACCCAGCGGTCGCGTGGATCGCGCGACCAGGGCGGGCGCCACAGACGCAACCGCGGTCGGCCGAGCTGGTCGGCTGCACTGCGGGCGTTGGCGGACATCTCAACCGCGAACGGGTGCGTGGCGTCGATCAAGCAATCGACGGCTTCGGCCTCGATGTAGCGCACCAACCCAGCCGTACCACCGAATCCGCCAATGCGCACGTCGCCCGCGATCGGGGCGGGGGCGGTCGTGCGCCCGGCGAGCGAGCTCGTGACCCGCCATGCGGGCCAGCGCTGCACCACGGCTTCAGCCAAGGCAGCCGCCTCGGCAGTCCCGCCGAGGATCAGGAGGTGCTTACGGTCCATCGCGGCCAATCAACTGGCCTTGGCGATCAAACACCAGCACATCGATCGCAACCGATCCCGGCACGACGGCTTGAGCAGTCAGGCGCGCCCCGGCGGCGATCCGGTTCGCCAGCGCCGGTGCCAGCGATCCAGCGGCGGCGAACAATTGGCCGACACTGTCAGCGGGGCCTGGATCACCGCCGAGATCGCGCAGGCTCGCGATCAGGCGCGCCAAGTCGGCTTCGCCTTGGGCGGAGTGCAGGTCGAGCTTGCCCTCTGCGAGCTTCGCCAGTTTCGCGGGGCCGCCGGCCAGGGTCAGGCGCTGGACCGGGTGGCGGCGCAGGTACTTCAGCAGCGCACCAACCAGATCGCCCATGTCGATCAGGGCTGCGTCCTCCAGCTGATGGTGCGCTTGCACGGCACGCTCCGACGTCGATCCGGTTGCACCGGCGATATGGGTCAAGCCGCTCGCCAGCGCAACATCGACCCCGCGGTGGATCGAATGCACCCAGGCAGCGCAGGAATAGGGCTGCACCACGCCCGTGGTGCCGAGGATCGACAGACCACCGACGATGCCAAGCCGGGCATTCAGGGTTTTCAGCGCCAGCGCCTCGCCGCCCGGCACCGCGATGGTGACGGTGAGGTCGAGGGGGGCGCCCAACGCTTCCGCCACATCCTGCAGCGCCGTGCTGATCATGCTGCGCGGACCGGGGTTGATCGCGGGTTCCCCAACAGCAATCGGCAGACCCGGCCGGGTCACCTGGCCGACACCCGGGCCCGCGGCAAAGCGGATGCCCTGGCCTGCGCGCCCGAGCGCAACCGTGGTCAGGATCGTCGCCCCATGGGTGACATCGGGATCGTCGCCCGCATCCTTCACGATGCCGACAGTCACCTGACCGGCAGCGAGTTCGGCGGAAGCCAGCGGGAACGCCGGGCGTTCCCCGCGCGGCAGGCGGATCTGCACGGGATCTGGGCAGCGGCCGGTCAGCAGACCCTCGAACGCGGCTTTCGCACCCGCGGCGGCGCAGGCGCCGGTGGTCCAGCCGCGCCGCAGGGGGCCTGGCGGCGGGCGATCCATGGCTCAGCCGATCAACCGGTCGATGTCGCCCTGGTCCAGCGTGTGATCAGACCCGTGGATGATGCCGCTCGCCGATTCGATGTAGAGGTGCAGGGCCTGCACGCCGGTGCGGATGCGGTGCTGCAGCCGGTCAGGGTCGCCGTTCGCGATCATCAGGTCGGCGTGTTCGATGATCTGCGGGATAAGCAAGTTGAGCGTGCCGACCGTCTGTTCGAACGGCGCTTTGAAGCGCGCTGGCACCAGCGGCCAGCAGGCGATGGCGAGATCCCGGTCCGCGATCGTCGATTGCTGGAAGTGTTCGACGTAGGATTTCGGTTCCCACGCTTTCGCTTCGTCCAGCATGTCCGGCATGTCTGGGATCAGTTCCAGCAGCATGACGATTTCGTTGAAATGGTTGAGATAGTCCGTCGCCAGCAACGTTAAGGGCGAAATGTTGCTGCCGGCCACCTGCTGGCGCATGGCCTCAGTCGCGGGGTCGTCGGCAAGGGCATCAGGTTCGGCGTGCATCGGTGCGCTGGTTATGGCGCAGCCGGGCGCCCCTTGAACAGTCCAGAATGACGCAGGGCTTAGGCATTTCAGCCGGGCACGGTCTGGACTAGGCTCTCCCCTATGCCCTGGCGCACCATCCCGGTTATCCCCTTCGACCAACGCCCCCCGGCGCCGCGCTGGCGCCCGCCTGCCTTCGCGGCGGGATCAGTCTGGCTGGTGGGGGCAGGACCGGGTGACCCGGGCCTGCTCACCCAGCTTGCCGTGCATGCCCTGGCGGAAGCGGACACCATCGTCTACGACGCCCTGGTCGACGGCGATATCCTCAGCTTTGCCCGCATGGGCGCGAAGCTGTGCTTTGCCGGCAAGCGCGGCGGCAAGCCATCGCCGAAGCAACCCGCGATAACCGAGCTGTTGATCCGCGAAGCGCGCGATGGCCAGCGCGTGCTGCGCTTGAAGGGCGGCGACCCATTCCTGTTCGGGCGCGGCGGGGAAGAAGCGTTGGCGCTGGCAGCCGCCAGCATTCCGTTCCGCGTCGTCCCCGGTGTCACCTCTGGCATCGCGGCCCCCGCCTATGCCGGCATTCCGGTCAGCCACCGGGATGTTGGCTCCGCGATCACCTTTGTCGCCGGGCACGCGGCCGATGGTGCCGTGCCGTCGACCTTGGATTGGGGGGCGATTGCGACCGGAGCGCCGGTTCTCGTGTTCTACATGGCGCTGAAGCACCTGCCGGAAATCGTCGCCAAGCTGATCGCGGGTGGGCGTGCGGCGGATGAACCGGTGGCGGCGATCCAGGATGCGACGACGCGGCGCCAGCGCGTCCTCGAATCAACGCTGCAGGCGGTGGTGGCAGACGTGGCCGCGGCCGGCATTGAACCGCCGGCGATCATCGTGGTCGGCGGCGTGGTGAGCTTGCGCGCGAGCCTCAACTGGCTGGGTGTGGAGCCCACACCCGAGCAGCGGGTGGGCTGAGATGCGCGCGCTTCTCGTCCTGTTGCTGCTGACAGCACCGGCGATGGCGCAAGATCGGCGGGCGTGTCTGTCGCGTGCGGATGCGGACTTCCGGCAGGATCTGGGCGATCCGACCTTGAACCGAGGAGCGGCAGAGCGCCGGCGCATGCTCGCGATCGAAAGCTGCGACCGAGCGGCTGCGCGCGAGCGGGTCGATGAGCGCCGACAGATCGACGAGCGCCGCCAGGTGCGAGAGCGGAGGCAGCGGGAACGGTAGCCGCCCCGCGACGACGGCGCGCTTGTTGTCTTGGTCAAGGCGCGCTAGCACCTCTTCATGCAACGACGCGCACTGCTTCTCGGCACAGCGATCGCGGGCGCCACGGTGGCGGCTGGGGTGGCGGGGTTTGCCGTCTCCGAACTCTTGAAGGCACCGGAGCCGATCCGCACCAGCGATCGCGGGGCGACTGGCACACCGCTGATTGGCGGGCCGTTTCGGCTGACCAATCACATGGGCGTGCGGATGACGGAGGCGGATCTGCTCGGCCGCCTGAGCCTGCTGTACTTCGGCTTCACCTTCTGCCCGGATGTCTGCCCAACCGGGCTGCAGACCATGGCCGATGCGCTGGATATTCTGGGCGGGGCGGCGGCAGACGTCACGCCGGTGTTCATCACCATCGATCCGGAGCGCGACACGCCAGCAGCACTGGCACCCTTCGTGAAGCACTTTCACGAACGCTTGGTCGGCCTGACGGGCACGGCCGAAGAAGTGGCACAGGTCGCCCGATCGTTCCGGGTCTATTACCGCAAAGCCCAGCTCTCAGCCGACGGCAGCTACCTGATGGATCACAGCTCGGTGATCTATCTGATGGACCGGGATTTTCGCTTCGCGACCCACTTCACCCACGAATCAAAGCCAGACCAGATCGCCGCCGCGATCCGCCAGCGCTTTACGTCTTGAATTTGGGGTCGAGGTAATCGCGCAGCGCGTCGCCAAACAGGTTGAACGCGAACACGGCAAGGCTGATCGCGAGGCCCGGGAACAAGATCATCCAGGGCGCTTCGCGGTAGAAGTCTGACGCACTGCCGGACAGCATCAGGCCCCACGCCGGTGTCGGCTCCGTCACGCCGAGGCCGAGGAACGACAGCGACGCTTCCAGCAAGATCGCTTGGGCGATGAACGCCGTGAACAAGATCAGGTACGGGGCCGCCACGTTCGGTGCGATGTGGCGCAGGATGATACGGGTGTGGCTGTAGCCCGCCGTGCGCGCGGCATCGATGTAGGGCATCGTCACGATGGTGAGCGCGGACGAGCGAATGACGCGCGCCACCTTCGGCACGATCGGCACCGCAATCGCGAGCACCAAGTTCATGTCGACGCCGAGGACCGGCAACCGGCCGAGGATCGCCACCACGACGAGGGCGAGCACGATGATCGGAAACGCGAGGAAGATGTCGACCACGCGCTGGATCGCCATGTCGACTTTGCCACCGAAGTAGGCGGACGCGATGCCAAGGGCGGCACCCAACGTGCAGCCCATCAGGGACGATAACAGCCCGATCGCCAGCGCCGTGCGTGCGCCATAGATCACGCGGCTCAAGATATCGCGGCCGAAACTGTCGGTGCCGAACCAGTGATCGGGCGAAGGCGCCGCCAGCATCGCACCGAAATCAATGTCCAGCGGGTCGTAGGGCGCGACCACCTCGGCGAAGGTGGCGGCGAGCGCCATGGCGATAACGACCAGCAAGGCCACCGCCCCCAAGGGCTGGGCGATCGCAAACGCGATCAAGGCCGGGTACCGGCGGGGTGCGGAGGCAATCGCGGGGGCTGCAGTGGCCATCAATGCCCTCACTTGTACCGAATGCGCGGGTCAAGCGCGGCATAGGTCAGATCGACGATCAAGTTGACCGTGATGAACACGACCGCCAGCAGCATCACCAGGGTTTGGATCAGCATGAAGTCATTACGCGCGACCGCTTGGACGAACAGGCGCCCAATGCCGTTCAGATTGAACACTTGTTCGGTCACCACCAGGCCGCCGATCAGGAACGCGAATTCAAGCCCGATCACCGTGATCGCCGGCAGCAGTGCGTTGCCCATGGCGTGGCGCATGACGACCAAGCGCTCAAAGACACCCTTAGCGCGGGCCGTGCGGATGTAATCCTCCTTCATCACTTCCAGCAGGGAGGACCGCACCATCCGCGCGACCACGGCGGCGTAGCGGTAGCCGACGGCCAATGCGGGCCAGATCAACTGCGACAGGTTGGCGATCGGGTCGACATAGATCGGCGTGTAGGTGATCGGCGGCAGCCAGTTGAACCAGGCGAGAAGGCCGAGGATCACCAACATGCCGAGCCAGAAACTCGGCACCGCCAAACCCGCAATCGTGAAGATCCGCACCACATAGTCGATCCAGGTGTTGCGGAAGAGGGCGGAGATGGTGCCCAGCGGGATGGCGATCAGCACCGCCACAATCGTCGCCATCACCGCGACTTGGAACGAGAGTTCCAAGCGCAGTGCGATTTCTTCCACCACCGGCCGCCCGGTCCACATCGACACGCCGAAGTCGAAGGTGACGAGGCCGAGCATCCAGTCGCCGAACTGGTGGATCAACGGCTGATCAAGGCCGAGGCGCGCCCGCTCGGCCGCGATCACGTCGGCCGTGACGTTGCCGCCATCGCCGCGCAGTTTGACCTCGACAATGTCCCCCGGCACGACGCGCAGCATGAAGAACGTGAGGATCGCCACCCCGACCAGGGTGGGGATCATCAACAACAGCCGTCGGCCGAGGTAGCGGAGCATTACTGGTCCAGCCAAACAGCGGCCAGCGACTGGCCGAGCAGGTGCGACGGGCTCATCTGCCAGCCGCGCAGATGGGTGTGGGTGGCGACAATCCGGTGCCACCAGAGCAGCGGCACGGTGTAGGCGCGTTCCATGGCGAGCGCTTCGAATTCCCGGATGATCGCGTTGCGCTTGGCCGGATCGGTTTCCCGGCGCTGCAGGTCATAGAGCCGGTCAAGATCACGATCGACGGCGCGCGCTGGGTTGTTCGGGCTGCGGTCGGAGGAGATGTACTTGGTCAGGCCGTTGTTCGGCTCATCCATGAACTCGTTGGAGAAATCGAGCAAGACGTCGAAGTTGCCCGACGATTGCGCCGCGTTGTAGGCCGCGGTCTCGACCTGGCGGTGTTCCACCGTGACCCCAATCTGGCGCCATTCGTTGATCAAGAACACCCCGCCCGGCGTGTAGGGCTGGGCGAGCGTGCGGTTGGTCAACACGAAGGAGAGGTTCGGGTGGCCGGCTTCGCGCAACAGGCGCCGCGCCTCTTCGCGGGCAGCGCGAATATCGCGGCCGAAGCCCGGCAGCTTGGCAAGCTCGGCCTCGGGTGTTGCGAACGGCGAGCCCGGACGCATCACACCGCCGACTGCGCGCAAGGTGGCGATCCGCGACAGGCCCTGGCTGCCACCCCAGCGATCAATCGCCATCGAGAGTGCTTTGCGCACCCGCGGGTCGTTGAACGGTGCCTTTTCCGCGTTGAACGCGATGGTGAGCTTCAGCACCCAGCTTTCTTCTTCAACCCGCAGGCGCGGGCCTAAGGCCCCTGCCACCCGGTCACGCTCGGCGGGGGAGAGTGAGCGGAACTCCGCCAGCACCTGACCACCCTGCAGCGCATTCAGCATCGCCGCCCCTTGGGAGAAGATCACGCCGCGAAAGCCATCCAAGTAGGGCTGGCCCGGCACGTGATAGCGGTCATGCCGCGTACCAGCGAAATGGCTGCCGCGCACGTGTTCGACGAACTTGAACGGGCCAGTGCCCATGATCGTTTTCGAGGGGAATAGCGGATCTTCGGCAAGCTTAGCGGCGGAATAGATGCAGTCCCAGGGCGAGGCAAAATTCTGGAACACGGACGGGTTGGGTGCAGCCAAGCGGAACACGATGGTGCGCTCATCCGGCGTCGTGATCTCCGCGATGTCCTCATAGCTTGCCCGGCGGACCGAGACGACCCCGGCTGGCGGATTGCGCAACCGCTCGTAGGTTGCTTTCACATCCGCTGAGGTGAGCTTGGTGCCGTCATGAAAGAACACATTGTCGCGCAGGCGAAAGGTGAAGGTGAGTTGGTCGGGGGAGATGGTCCAGCTTTCGGCCACATCGCCTTCAACCGCCGGGTACTTGGAGAGGTCGAACTTCAGCAGGGTCGAATAGAAGGGTGCGACCGCGTGCACGACAGCATAGGTGTTGCCGGCGTGGCAGTCGTATGTCGGCGCCTCTGCCGAGATCGCGAAGTTGAGCGTGCCGCCGCGCTTTGGCGTTTGGGCCACGGCACTGGTGCTGCAGGCAATGACCGCGGCGAGTGCTGCGCTCGCAACTGTGGTTCTCATGACTGTCCTCCCTCAAGTGACGTGGATGCACGCAACCCAGTGGCCTGGGCGTTTTTCTTCTAGTGTCGGCACGATTTGGCGGCACGCATCGGTCGCGCGGGCACAGCGGGTGCTGAACACGCAGCCCGGCGGCGGCCGCAGCGGACTGGGCAGCTCCCCGCCCAGTGCGCGCGCGGCCCGCGCCTTCTCGACCACCGGATCGGGCACTGGGGCGGCATCGAGCAGCGCTTGGGTGTAGGGGTGCAGGGGTTCGGCGTAGAGATCATCGCGCGGGGCGAGTTCCATCATCCGGCCGAGGTACATGACCGCCACCCGATCCGCGATGTGGCGCACCACCGCCAGATCATGGGCGATGAACAAGTAGGTGAGCCCGAGGCGATGCTGCAGATCTTCCAGCAGGTTGATGATCTGGCCCTGGATCGAGACATCCAATGCGGAGACCGGCTCGTCGCAGACGATGAAGCGCGGCTCCATGGCGAGTGCACGCGCAATCCCGACCCGCTGGCGCTGGCCGCCGGAAAGCTCGTGCGGGTAGCGTTCCGCCATGTAATCGAACAGACCGACTTGGCCGAGCAGCTCGGCCACCCGTGCGCGCGCCGCTTGGCGGGAGGCGACCAGCCGGTAGACCAGCAGCGGCTCGGCGATGATCTGGCCGCAGGTCATGCGCGGGTTCAATGAGGCGAACGGGTCTTGGAAGATCACCTGGATGCGCCGGCGCACGTCGCGGAGTGCCTGATCCTCAACCCCGGCGAGGTCGACCCCTTCGAAGTCAATCTGCCCGGTGGTTGGCGTCTCCAGCTTCAACAGCAAGCGGCCGACGGTGGACTTGCCGCAGCCGCTTTCCCCGACCAACCCCAAGGTCTCGCCCGGCTGCACGGTAAACGACACGCCGTCGACGGCTTTAACGACCGCGACACCGCCGCCGAGCAACCGGCCGCCAACCTCGAAGTGCTTGGCGAGGTTGGTGACCGCGACCATCGGCTTGGCATCGGCGCGCACCGGCTTTTCGCTGATCGCTGGGGTGAGCCAGCCGCTCGGCCCCTGGTGCAGATCAGCTGAGCGTCCGCACCGGCTCCAGTGATCGGCTGCGACCGGCAGCAAGGCTTGTTCCTGGCCGCAGGCGTCCACCTTATACGGGCAGCGGGCGGCAAACCGGCAGCCGGCGGGGGGCGACAACAGGTTCGGCGGCAAGCCTTCGATGGTGGCAAGCCGCCCGGCCTTCGGCCGATCGAGCCGTGGGATCGAGCGCAGCAGCCCTTCGGTGTAGGGGTGGCGGGGATCAGCGAACACGGCTTCGGCGACACCTTGTTCCACTGCCTCACCCGCGTACATCACCTGCACCCGGTCGGCGTAGCGCGCAACGATGCCGAGGTTGTGGGTGATCACGACCAGCGCGATGTCGAGCCGGCGACACAGATCCTGCATCAGTTCCAGGATCTGGGCTTGGATCGTGACATCGAGCGCTGTCGTCGGCTCGTCCGCGATGATCAGCTTCGGCTTGCAGGCAAGCCCGATCGCGATCATCACGCGCTGGCGCATGCCGCCGGAGAACTGGTGCGGGTACTGTTCCAGCCGGCGTTCAGGATCGGTGATGCCAACCAGACCCAGCAATTCCACCGCCCGGGCGCGCGCCTCAGCTGGTGTCATGGCGAGGTGGATGAACAACGGTTCCATGATCTGCTCGCCGATCGACAAGACCGGGTTCAGCGAGGTCATCGGTTCTTGAAAGATCATCGCGATTTGTCGACCGCGCAGGGCGCGCATCGGCTCGTCGCCGAGGGTCAGCAGATCAACGCCATCAAACAGAATGCGCCCATTCGGGATGCGCGCGGTTTGCTTCGGCAACAGCCGCATGATCGCGAGCGAGGAGACCGACTTGCCGCAGCCGCTTTCGCCCACGATCGCCAAGATCTCGCCGCGGTTGACGTGGTAGCTCAAGCGCTCAACCGCGCGCACGGTGCCGCGGGAGGTGGCGAACTGCACGGATAAGTCTTCCACCCGCAGCAAGGCGGTGGAGTGATCAGCCCGGTCCAACGCTTGGCCTGCACCTGCCTCCGGCGCCAATGGCGTTTCCTCCCATGCCCCTGCGCGTCTGGATCGTAGCGCCTCTTAATCGGGCCCCAAACTGCGCGAGCCTGAGCGTAGAGCTTTCAGCGCACGGTTCAAGGGGCGTTGCGCATACGGCTGCGTCAGCAAACCGGCTTGCCGCCGCCCGCCTCAAGGCGTAGGGGACGAGCAGCGCAAATCTGGTGGGAGGGTGCCGATGCCGATCCGTATTCCACCGTCCCATTCGATTGGACTGCTGCTGGCGTTGTTGGCGCCGATGGTGGCGATCGACCTGTTGCTGATCCTGTCCGGTGCGCTGGATCCGACCTGGGGTCTTGCGACCTTGCCGGTGCTGGTGTTCAGCGTCTGGTTGGTCGTGCGCCCGGCATTGCAAGCGCTGCTGGCAGCCCAGGCGCATGCAGAGGCGCTGGCCGAGCGGGCACGCGATGATGATCCGCTGCCGGATCCGCCGGTGCTGGCACTGCGCCTGCCGATCGCGCAGGAACTGGTAACCGCAACCTCGCAGCTCGCCCGGTCCGAACAAGCGCGCCGGCGCGAAGTGGCGGCCTTGATGGCGTCGCGCGCGGCCCTGATCGATGTGCTGCCCGACGCGATCGTCGGCTTGAGCCGGGATGGCCGGGTGCAGCTGGCCAATGCGGCGGCCCGCGCGCTGATCGGCGCCGGTGCCGTCGGCCGCGATGTCGGGGCCGTGCTGCGCGCCCCGGCGATCCTGGATGCCATCGAAGCCGCCCAACGCCACGGCGAAACCCAGGAAGTGGAGTGGGAGCAAGTGGCCCCCGTCCAGCGCCACTTCGTGGTGCGGGTGCAGCCCGCCCCCAGCACACCCGATGGCATCACGGTGATCGCAGCGCTTGCCGATGTGACCGATGAGCGCCGGGCCGAACGGCTGCGCGCGGATTTCGTTGCCAACGCCAGCCACGAGCTGCGCACACCGCTTGCGACATTGGTGGGGTTCATCGAAACCCTGCTGGGGCCTGCGCGCGACGACCCGGAGGCGCAGGCCCAGTTCTTGGCGATCATGCAAGACCAGGCCCAGCGCATGGCGCGCCTGGTCGAGGATTTGTTGTCGCTCTCCCGCATCGAACAGAGCGAACACGTGCCGCCGACCCAGCGCGTCGATCTGGCCGCAGTGGTCGAGCGGGTGGTGCGCGGGCTCGCACTGCAAGCCGATAAGCGGCGGATGGCGATCGAGTTCACCGCGCAGGCGGACATCCCACCGGTGGTCGGCTCCGAGCCCGAACTGGTGCAGCTGACCCAAAACCTGGTCGAGAACGCGATCAAGTATGGCCGCGCCGGCACGCCCATTCGCATCGACATCACCCGGGTGAAAGATCCGCCCGCCGGGTTCCCACGCGATCCGCGCGGGGCGGTGCAGCTCGCCGTGGTCGACCAGGGCGAAGGGGTAGCGCGCGCCCACATCCCGCGGCTGACTGAGCGGTTCTACCGCGTTGATGTTGGCCGGTCGCGGGAAGCGGGGGGTACGGGCCTCGGGCTTGCGATCGTCAAACATATCGTCACCCGCCACCGCGGCCTGCTGGCGATCGAGTCCGAAGTTGGTCGTGGCTCGCAGTTTTCCGTGTACTTGCCCGCAGCCGCGGCAACAGGCGGCGTTTAGGACGCCCGCGGGCACTGCAACGTAATTGTCATATTAGTGTCGTAAAGCCGTGTTGGAGCGCGCCTAGGGTCCGCGGCGGATGGCTGTCCCCGGATGGCCTTCAAGCCTTTTCGCGTCAACCCATGCTGAGGGGGTCCCCCGTGACTGCCAAAACCTTCGCTATCGCGGCCGTTGTTGCCGCTGCTGTTGCACTGCCGGGCATCGCCCAGGCGCAGGGCCGTGACCAGATCCGTGTTGTCGGTTCGTCCACGGTGTTCCCGTTCACCACCGCCGTTGCGGAAGAATTCGGCCGTCAGGGCCGCTTCCGGACCCCGGTTGTGGAATCGACCGGCACCGGCGGCGGCATGCGCCTGTTCTGCCAAGGTGTTGGCGTTGAACACCCGGACTACACCAACGCCTCGCGCCGCATCACGCGCGGCGAATTTGAAACCTGCACTCGCAATGGCGTGCAAGTGGTCGAGATCGCTGTCGGCTTCGACGGTATCGTTGTCGCGGACCGCATCGGTGGCGCGAACTTCCCGCTGACCCGCGAGCAGATCTGGAAGGCCTTGGCCCGCCAGGTGCCGGTCAACGGCGCGCTCGTGAACAACCCGAACCGCACCTGGAACCAGATCGATCCGTCGTTCCCGAACCGTCGCATCGAAGTGCTCGGCCCGCCGCCGACGTCCGGCACGCGGGATAGCTTCGTGGAACTGGTGATGGATGTCGGCTGCCGCAACATCGCCGAAATCCGCGCGATCACCGACCCCGCCGCCCGCACTCGCGCTTGCGGTGCGATCCGTGAGGACGGTGCGTTCGTCGAAGCCGGCGAAAACGACAACCTGATCGTGCAGCGTCTGACGACCTCGGCAGAAGCCATGGGCATCTTCGGGTTCTCGTTCTACGACTCGAACCGCGACAAAATTAAGTCGCACCCGATCGAAGGCATCGCTGCCTCGCTGGAAACCATCTCGGCCAGCCAGTACCCGGTGTCGCGTCCGTTGTTCATCTACATGAAGAACAACCACGTTGGCGTCATCCCGGGCGTGCTGGAATTCGCCGCTGAGTACATGAGCGACCGCGCCGCTGGCACGGACGGCTACCTCGGCGACCGCGGCCTGGTGCCGATGCCGGATGCGACCCGTCGTAGCTTGCGCACCAGCGTGATGAACCGTCAGGTTCTGACGCAGGTCAACTAAGCCGACCAAGGGACCAGCGACCGGTGTCACGCCGGTCGCTGGGCCTCTTGTTACATCTGATCGGGTTATTCGAGCCGGGACGGGTCCAATGCCGTTGCTTTTTCTGACCCTGGTTCTGCTTGGTTTGACAGTACTGGCGTACTATCTCGGTCGTTCGCAGGCGCTTGGCGCCTCCGCGACGGGGCGCTTGCACTCGCTGCCAAGTTACTACGGCTACTACGCTGCACTGTGGTGCGGCCTGCCGGTGGTGATGCTGTTGTTCGCGTGGCTCACGCTCGAACCGCGCATCGTCATTGGTTTGGTGGTCAACAGCCTGCCTCCTGAGCAACAGAACCTGCCGCAAGCGCAGCTGGATCTGATCCTCACGGAGGTGCGCAACATCGCTTTCCGCAGCATGACGATGGCGAATGCCTCGCCCGCGGTGCTGGCGGCGGCAGAGAACCTGAAGCGGCTGACCACCTTGGCCAACTGGGCCTTGACGGTGTTGGCGCTGGTGGTGGCGATCCTCGGCATTCTCTATGCCCGCTCGCGCATCCGTCCCGACTTCCGGGCCCGCAACACGGTTGAGATCGCGGTTGAGTGGATCTTGATCGGCTGCTCGACGATTGCGGTGTTGACCACCGCGGGCATCGTCTTGTCGCTGTTGTTCGAGGCAGCCTCCTTCTTCTTCCGCATCTCGCCGATCGAATTCCTGTTCGGCTTGAAGTGGAGCCCGCAGGACGCGATCCGTGCCGACCAGGTGGGTGGCTCGTCCGCCTTCGGTGCGGTGCCGCTGTTCACGGGGACCTTGGTGATCACCGTGATCGCCATGGCGGTGGCGGTGCCCGTCGGGTTGATGAGTGCGATCTACTTGGCGGATTACGCGCCAAAGGGTCTGCGCGATGTCGCCAAACCGGCACTGGAAGTCATCGCTGGTATCCCAACCGTGGTGTTCGGCTTCTTCGCGGCTTTGACCGTCGCCCCATTCATCCGGGACCTCGGCCCGCTGGTCGGGCTGGAGATCGGCGCACAGTCAGCGCTTGCCGCCGGCATCGTGATGGGGGTGATGATCATCCCGTTCGTGTCGTCGCTGGCCGACGACGTGATCAACGCGGTGCCGCAAAGCTTGCGCGACGGTTCGGCCGGTCTTGGTGCCACCAAGTCGGAAACCATCAAGCAGGTGATCTTGCCGGCAGCGCTGCCGGGGATCGTCGCGGCCGTGATGCTCGCGATCTCCAAGGCGATCGGCGAGACGATGATCGTGGTGATGGCCGCTGGCCTTGCTGCCAACCTCACGCTCAACCCGTTTGAGAACGTGACCACCGTGACGGTGCAAATCGCAACCCTGCTGGTCGGCGACCAGGAATTCGACAGTGCCAAAACCCTGTCAGCCTTCGCCCTTGGCTTGGTGTTGTTCTTCGTCACTTTGTGCCTGAACATCATCGCGCTGCGCGTGGTGAACAAGTATCGGGAACGCTATGACTGATATGACCATCAGCACCGCATCGGACCTGCACACGTCAGGAGCCGCTCAAGCCCGCCTCAAGGCGCGTTATGCCCGCGAGGCGCGGTTCAAAGCTTACGGTTTGGTGGCGATTGGGTTCGCCGTGACTGCGCTGGTGTTTTTGCTGTGGACCATCGTGTCTAATGGCTACACCGCGTTCATGCAAACCTCGATCCGCATCGAAGTCATGATCGATGCCGAACGCATCGAAGGCACGACGCCGGCCGAGAAGCGCTCCGACCTCGCGCTGCGCACCGCCGATTGGCGGGGCATGGTGAACGCGTCGCTCGCCGCCAAGTTCCCCGATGTGCCGCGCTCCGATCGGCGCTTCGTCAATGACATGGTCAGCCAAGGTGCTGGCACCCAGGTCCGTGACCTGGTGCTGTCGAACCCGAACCTGATTGGGCAAAGTGTCACCTTGTGGGTGCTCGCGCACTCCAACGTCGACATGCTGCACAAGGGCTTCATCGAACGCGACGCGCCGCCCAACCGGCGCCCGGTCAACGATCGGCAGATCGCGCTCTATGACCAGCTGGTCAAGGAAGGTTCGCTCGAAGCGAAGTTTAACTTCCGCTTCTTGGTTGGTGCCAACTCGGCCTCGCCGGAACTGGCGGGCATGTGGGTTGCGATCGTCGGCTCGTTCTGGACCTTGGTGATCTGCTTGGCGATTGCATTCCCGCTGGGTGTGCTGACCGCCGTGTGGCTCGAAGAATTCGCGCCGCGCAACAAGTGGACCGACTTGATCGAGGTCAACATCAACAACCTGGCGGCCGTGCCGTCGATCGTGTTCGGTTTGCTCGGCCTCGCGGTGTTCTTGAACTTCTTCGGTATGCCGCGCTCCTCCCCGTTCGCGGGGGGGATTGTGCTGGCGCTGATGAGCTTGCCGATCATGATCATCGCGGCCCGTGCCTCGCTGCGCGCGGTGCCACCGTCGATCCGCCAAGCCGCGATTGGTCTTGGTGCCTCTAAGCTGCAAGCGATCACCCACCACGTCGTGCCACTGGCGATGCCGGGCATCCTGACCGGCACCATCCTCG
This sequence comes from Alphaproteobacteria bacterium, assembly GCA_013297545.1. GTDB lineage: Bacteria > Pseudomonadota > Alphaproteobacteria > Elsterales > Elsteraceae > RDXE01. Next base: position 3,191 of record JAAFHH010000003.1, on the reverse strand, counting down.
CGATGGCGCACGCGCTGGGTGAATCCGCGCCGCTGATGCTGGTCGGCATGAACGCCTTCGTCGTCGACGTGCCGACCGGCCCGCTCGATGCCGCAACGGTGTTGCCGGTGCAGGTGTTCCGCTGGGCGGGTCAACCGGAACGTGGCTTCGTCGAGAAGACCTCGGCTGCGATCATGGTGCTTCTGGTGTTCCTGCTGTTCATGAATGCAGCAGCGATCTACCTGCGTAAAAAATTCGAACGGCGGTGGTAGGATCATGGAAATCAAAACCAAAGTGGCCGCTGGCCAAGTCTCGCAAGCCGATGGCAAAGCCAAAATGGCCGCCCGCGGTGTCGACATGTACTACGGCGAAAAGAAAGCGCTGAAGAGCATCGACCTCGACATTCGCGAACGCGAAGTCACCGCCCTGATCGGTCCGTCCGGTTGCGGCAAGTCGACGTTCCTGCGCTGCTTGAACCGCATGAACGACGTGATCGAAGGTGCGAAGGTGCAAGGCGATATTCGCCTTGATGGCCAGAACATCTACGATCAGGCGATCGATGTCGTGCAGCTGCGTGCTCGGGTCGGCATGGTGTTCCAAAAGCCGAACCCGTTCCCGAAGTCGATCTACGAGAACGTCGCGTACGGGCCGAAGATCCACGGTCTCGCCCGTACCCGCGAAGAACTCGACCGGATCGTCGAGACCTCGCTGACCAAGGCGGGTCTGTGGGAAGAAGTGAAGGCGCGTCTGCAGGAAACCGGCACGGGTCTGTCCGGTGGTCAGCAGCAGCGTCTGTGCATTGCGCGTGCGATCGCGGTCAGCCCGGAAGTGATCTTGATGGACGAGCCCTGCTCGGCCCTCGACCCGATCGCGACCGCGAAGATCGAAGAGCTGATCGACGAGCTGCGCTCCAACTACACGATCGTTATCGTCACCCACTCCATGCAGCAGGCCGCCCGCGTCTCCCAACGCACGGCGTTCTTCCACTTGGGTGAGTTGGTGGAAGTGGGCGATACCGCCCAGATCTTCACCAACCCGAAAGACGACCGCACGCAAGGCTACATCACCGGGCGGTTCGGCTGATGGTCACCGGCGATCACATCGTTAAGTCGTTCGACACTGAGTTGGGCGAACTCGACACCAAGCTGTCCCAGATGGGCGGCTTGGTGGAGGCAGAACTGCACGACAGTCTGATCGCGTTCAGCAAGCGCGACAGCCGGCTGGCGGAACGGGTGATCGCAACCGACGTGCGCGTCGACCAGCTGTTCGAAGACGTCGAGCAGACGGTGGTCAAAATGCTGGCGTTGCGCCAGCCGATGGCCAGCGACTTGCGCCGGATCGTCGCCTCCTTGCGGCTGTCGGCCGACTTGGAACGGATTGGCGACTATGCCGCCAACGTCGCCAAGCGCACGATCGCCTTGAACCAAGTGCAGACCGTTCGTGCCCAGGGTGGCATCCCCGCCCTTGGCCGCTTGGTGCAGCACTTGTTGAAAGACGTGCTGGATGCGATGGCGGACAATGATGCCGACAAGGCACTCGACGTCCGCGCCCGCGACGAACATGTGGACGAACTCTACAACTCGGTGTTCCGCGAACTTCTGACCTACATGATGGAAGATCCGCGCAACATCACGGCGGCGACGCACATCTTGTTCATCGCCAAGAACTTGGAACGGATCGGCGATCACGCGACCAATATCGCTGAAACCCTATACTTCGTGATCACCGGCACCCAACTGCGCGATGCGCGGCCGAAGTCTGACGTCACGAGCCTAACCTTGGTCGACCACGACAGCGGCGTGTCGACCGTCGCCGGTCAGCCGAACGGTTGAGAGACGCCATGAAGCCACTGGTCCTGGTTGTTGAGGACGAGGCGCCGATCGCCACGCTCCTGAAATACAATCTCGAGCGCGACGGCTACCGCGTCGTCGACGCCCGCGATGGGGAGGAGGCGTTGATCCTCGCCTCCGAACACAAGCCGGACCTGGTGATCCTCGATTGGATGCTGCCGCTGTTGTCCGGCATCGAAGTCTGCCGGCGGCTGCGGCGCCAGAACACCGGGGCGGCATTGCCGATCATCATGCTGACCGCGCGCGGTGAAGAAGCCGACAAGGTGCGCGGCCTCAATGCCGGGGCGGATGACTACGTCACCAAGCCGTTCTCGCCCTCTGAACTGATGGCACGGGTGCGCGCGGTGCTGCGCCGCTCACGGCCGGGGTCTGAGGCCGAGCAACTGTCCTGCGATGATCTGGTGATGGACTTGGTCGCCCACAGGGTGAAGCGCGCCAACCGCGATATCCACTTAGGGCCCACCGAATTCCGCCTGCTGCGCTACTTCCTCGAGCACCCGGGCCGGGTGTTCAGCCGCGAACAGCTGCTGGACGCCGTGTGGGGCGCTGACGTCTATGTCGAGCCACGCACGGTTGATGTGCACATCCGCCGGCTGCGCAAGGCGATCAACAATGACGGCGAGCGGGATTTGATCCGCACGGTGCGGTCGGCCGGCTATTCGCTCGATCCGCATGGGTTGGGGTCAGCTTAGCCGCACCACCCGGTGATGCAGCGGCACCAGCGTGTCGCGGTGGCCAATTGATAGCACCGCCGTTTCGGGCAGGCGCTCGATTAGCAGTTGGTAGAGATCGCGTTCACCCGCCTGATCCAAGCCTGCCGTCGCCTCATCGAGGAACAGCCAGCGTGGCTGCTGGATTAGCACACGGGCGAAGGCGAGGCGTTGTTGCTCGCCGCCGGACAGCAGCTGTGCCCAGGGGGCTGGCTCCCACAGGCGATCTGCAAAGCGTTCGAGGCCGACATCGCTGAGGGCAGCGCGGATGGTATCTGGCGCAACGGAGGCAGCATCTGCCGGGTAGCAGATCGCATCGGCCAAGGTGCCGATCGGCAGGTAGGGGCGCTGGGGCAGGAACAGGCTGTCCGCCGGCACCGTGATCGCCCCATGCCCATGGCGCCAGAGCCCTGCGAGTGCGCGGAACACGGTCGTTTTGCCGCTCCCGGATCGGCCCATCAGCAGCACGCGCTCGCCCGGCGCCAGGCTGAGCGAGAGGTCCTCGACCAGTGCTGCACCATCGGGCCGCGTCAGGGTGAGGTGCGCGATCGTGAGCTGGTCGCCGCTCCGCAGGTCCGGTCCCCCTGTCGTCGTCTTGGTGTTCGCTTCGATCGCCGCATTGAAGCCGGTCAGGCGTTCCACCACCGCGGCC
>JAAFHH010000308.1 GCA_013297545.1 Alphaproteobacteria bacterium | reverse complement strand
GGTCGGCCAACAGGGCGGCAGCCGCGGTCTCGCCGTCGCTCAAGCGGATGTCGGTGTTGGTCAAGAACACCAGGCTGGGTTCGGTGTAGCCGGCGGACGCGGCGATGTGGGTGACACCATGGCGGTGCACCATGCGCTCGATCGAGCGGCTGACCCAGAAGCCATCAACCCGCGGCAGCACGACTTGCAGTGCCAGCGAATAGAGCAGCACGCCAAGCCCGACCGCAGCCGTGAGTGCTGCCACCGCGACCCCGCGGCGGATGCGCTGGATGACGAGCGCGACACCGGCTGCAACCGCGCCTATCGCGATCGTCGCCGCCCAATCGACATCGTGGTCGATCTGGATCGGCAGGGCGACAATGGCGGTGCCGAGTGCGAGCGGCACCAGCAGCCAGAGAACAAAGCCAACCCAGCTGGACCGTCGCTTCAGCACATCGGGCAGGGCGATCGCCACCATGGCAATCGCAATCGCGAGCGCCGGATAGAGCGGCAGCACATAGTGCGGCAACTTGTTGGGGGCGAGTTCGAACACCCCCCAGGACGGCACAATCCAAGCGATCAAGAACCGGGTCAGCTGGTCATGGCGCTGGCGCCACAGCCAGATCACGGCTGGCACCAGCAGCAAGGATCCGGGAAACAATCCCGCCATCACCCAGGCCAGGTGAAAGCCGGGCGGGCCGCTGTGCACGGGGGCGGCTCCGCCTGACAGCTTGGGTGCCAAGTCATTGCCAATCGCATCGCGGAAGAACTGACCATCGGTCGCGACCCAAATCGCGATCATCCAAGGCAGCACGATCGCGAGGGCGACCGGCACGCCGGTCAACGGGCGCAGACTGCCGAGCCAGCGCCAGCGCCGATCAACCAGGCAGAGCGCCAGGATCGTGAGCAGGCTCACCATTGGCGCGATCGGCCCCTTGATCAGGATGCCAAGGCCCTGGGCGACCCAGAACGCCAATGCGGTGCTGCGCGTCGCGGTGCCAAGATAACTTCGGGCGAGTGCCAACTGGGCGGCCAGGATCGCCGCTGTCAGCGCGGCATCAGTCTTCGCCATATGCGCTTCGAGCACGAGGCCGAGGGAGGCCGCGAACACAGACGCCGCCATCGCCGCGGTCTGCGCATCGGTCATCTGGCGGACACCCGCAAACAGCATCAGCACAGCCAAGGTGGCAGCGAGTGCGGAGGGCAGGCGGTAGGCCCAGATCGGCGCCTCGACCCCGCCGAACAGGCTGGCACTGGCGGCTTGCGCCCAGTGGATGCCAACCGGCTTTTTGTTGCGCGCCTCGTCCTGGAAGCGGATCTCAACCAGGTCGCCGGTTTCCAGCATCTGGCGGGTCGCCTGGGCGAAGCGCGCCTCGTCCCGGTCGATCGGCGGCAGGGAGAAGAGGCCCGGCAGATAGAGCGCTAGGCACAGCGCGACCAAACCGAACCAGATGCCGAAGCGCCAGCCCGCGGGCTCAACCACCAGCGGCGGCGGGCTGCCACCGCTGGAGCCGCCACCACCGCCACCGCTGCGGAACAGGGCGGATATCATCGGTCGGTCAACTTCAGTTCAATGCGCCGGTTGCGCCCGCGCGCTTCGGCATCATCGCCCGGACCAAAGGGCTGGAACTCGCCAAAGCCAGCCGCTGCCAGCCGGTCCGGCGGGATGCCTTGTTCCATCAAGGCCCGCACCACCGTGATCGCGCGCGCGGCCGAAAGCTCCCAGTTCGAGGGGAATTGGGCGGTGCGGATCGGCGTGCGGTCAGTGTGGCCATCGACGCGCAGCACCCAGTTGAGGTCGCTCGGGATCTGGTCGATCAACTCGCGCAGCAGTGCACCGAGGCTGCGCACTTGCTCGCGCCCTTCGAGCCCGAGTTCGGCCGATCCGGGTGGGAACAGCACTTCGGATTGGAACACAAAGCGGTCACCCACGATGCGGACCTCACGCCGATCGCCGAGCACTTGGCGCAAGCGACCGAAGAACTCGGAGCGATAGCGGGCGAGTTCTTCGACCCGGCTCGCCAGCGCCGCATTCAGGCGCTGCCCTAAGTTGATGATCTGGACACCCTGTTCGGCAGCGCGCGCTTCGGCTTGTTCGAGAGAGGCGTTGAGGCGCGCCAACGTCTCGCGCAGAGCCGTGATGTTCTGGCTCAACGTTTGGATTTCGGCGCGCTGTGCGGCACTGATCTGACGTTCACCCGCAAGATCACGCGACAAGCTATTGGATTGGTTGAGTAATTCTTCCAACCGCACATCGCGTGCGGACAGATCGCGCTGGGCCAGCAGCGTGCGTTCCTGTTCGCTCGCGAGCCGCGCCTCCAGGCTGCTCGCTCGGTCACGCGCAGTCGCGAGGCTTGCGATCGCGGCTGCCAATGCTGCTTCCCGCTCTGCCAGGGTCGCCTCCCGGGCACTGAGCGTGCGCGCTTGGTCTGCCAGCGCCTGATCGCGCGCGGCGATGATCTGGGCGCGTTCGGCCAAGGTCGCGAGCTGGCGCGCGATCTCGGCCTCAAGCTGCGTGCGCGTGGTGCGCAACGCCACCAGATCGCGGTCGAGCCGCTCGATATCCGCCAATTGCAGGCGGATGCGCTCCCGGTCGGCGTCGACGGCACGGTTGGCATCGGCCAGCAGGGCTTGGGTTTCGGCCAAGCGGCCAGCCAAGTCGGTCGAGCGTTGGCCGAGGTCCGCGAGCCTGGCCACCAGCTGGTCGCGTTCGGAGGTCAGGCTGGTGATCTGGCGTCCTTGGGCATCGCGTTGCTGACGCAACTGGCCAAGATCAAGCTGTAAGCGGCTGAGTTCAGAGCGTAAATCGGCACCCGTCGCCCGTTCCAGGGCCAGCACATCGGTCAGCTGTTGGACTTCGCGGTTGAGCCGATCAAGCGAGGCATCCCGGCTGGTGATCGCCTGGCCGAGGTAGAACTGCGCCAGCACAAACACCAGGATCAGGAAGATGATGACGATCAACAGCGTGGCCAGCGCATCGACGAAGCCTGGCCAGAAATCGACATCCCCGCCGCGACGGCGCGTGGCGCGCGGCATGGCTTAGCGGTCCGCTTCTTCCGCCAGCGCGGCGATGGTCTTGGTGACCAAGCGGATTTCAGCGCGCAGTTCGGCAATCGTCTCCTGCCGCCCGCGCGCTTGTTCATCGACCAGGCGTTGTACTGTGAGGTCGAGGTTGCGCAGGTGGCCGCGCGTTGCCTCATCAACCCCGCCGCCCTGGCTGCGGGCGATCTGGTCGGTCAGGCGCTGCAGCATCGGCTTCAGATCGAGCTGCGCGTCCGCCACGCGGTCTTGCATCTGGCTTTGCGCGCGCATCAGATCGTTCAGCTGGGACAGCTTGTCGACCAGCTGGGTCAGGTTCTGGTTGGTCTGGGCGCGGCTGTCTTCGCCCCGGCTCATGGTCCGGGTCAGGGTTTCCAGGCTCTCGGCCGTGGTTTCCAACAGGGCCTGGATGTAGGCCGGTACCGACGCCTCGCCATCGGCAACCGCGCCACTGCCGCCGATGCGGGTCTGGCCCGCGAGGTATTCTTCCAACTCGTTGTAGAAGCGGTTCTGGGCTTGGCCCGCCTGCAGGTCGAGGAAGCCGAGGACCAGCGATCCCGCCAGGCCGAACAGGGAGGACGAAAACGCCGTGCCCATGGCCGATAGCGGTGTCGCCAGCCCGCGCTTCAGATCTTCAAACGCCGCGGTCGAATCACCGCCGGCACTCAAGCGGCCAACCACGTCGCCGACCGAGCCGACGGTTTGCATCAAGCCGTAGAAGGTGCCGAGCAGCCCCAATAGGATCAGCAAGCCGATCAGATAGCGCGCAATCTCGCGCCCCTCGTCAAGCCGTGCGCCAATCGTGTCGAGCAACGCGCGCGTGCCACTGGCCGAGAGCGAGAGCCGCCCCTGGCGGTTGCCGATCATGCTCGCCATCGGCGCCAGCAGCCGCACACTGGCGGATGGTGCGGGCTGGCCGCGCTGGAACGCTTCGACCCAAGCGATTTCCGAATTCAGGATGACGATCTGGCGGATGATGAAGGCGATGCCGAGGACCAGCACGCCAAGGATCATGCCGTTGAGCGATGGGTTCGCCACGAATGCATCGAGCAGCAAGCCGTGGGCGACCCCGGCGACTACGACGACGGCGCCCAGAAACACCGCAATCCGGCCGAGGAAGCGGCCGGTGCCGGTCATGTGCAGCTGGCCGGTCAAAGTCGGGGCGGTGGCCATCAGGTCTCCTCAGTCGCGCGCGAAGTCTGGGTGCAGCGTGCGGCGCGATTAGGGCAGCTCGATTTCGACCCGGTCTGGCGCCGGATCGCCTTCCGGCGTCGGCGGCGCTTGGATCACGATGCGTGCGGCGGCAATGCCGGCCTGGACGAGCGCGCCGCGCACAGCCGTTGCCCGGTTCAAGCCGATACGCCGTGCGGCACCCGGCGAGTCGCCCTGAGCGCCAGCAAAGCCACGCACGACGATGCGCATGTCGGGATCGGCGTTCAGACGCTGGATGATCGGCTGGAGGGAGCGCTGGGCGGCGGGGGCCAGATCCGTGCTCTGGCCTTCGAAGGCGAGGCGAACGATTTCGCCGCCGCCAACCCGGGGCAGGGCCGCCATCTGCGGCGGACGCGGCGGCGGTGCCGCAGCGGGGGCAGGGGCGGGTGCCGGGGCCGGGCGTGGTGCCGGTGGGGCGGCCGCGACTGGTGCTGGTGCTGGAGCCGGACGTGGCGGCGGCGCTGGTTCAACTGCGCGCGCCGGCGGCGCCGGCGGTGGTGCCGCT
>JAAFHH010000298.1 GCA_013297545.1 Alphaproteobacteria bacterium | reverse complement strand
GAGCAGGGAGATCGGAATAAAATCCCGCTTTGTGTCATAGGGCAGCCGGCCCCGGAACAGGCCGGGATTGCTGAAAAACGCCGAGTCGATCATGCCGAACGTGTAGCCATCGGGTGCGGCGGTGGAGATCGCAAGCGTGCCGATCTGGCTTGCCCCGCCGCCGCGGTTGTCGACCACCAAGCTCTGGCCGAATTCGCCGCGGATGTGCGCAGTCAGCAGGCGCGTGATCGTATCAGTGCCGCCGCCCGGCGCGTAGGGCACGATCACGCGCACCGGCTTGGTCGGATAGGTTTGTGCCGCGGCCAAGCGCGGCAGAGCCAAGGAGCCCACAAAAGCAGTCGCGCCGCTGAGGACGCCGCGTCGGCTAACAGATCGCATGGTGATGCCTCCCCCTGAGTGTGCTGCGCCCGCGCTGCTTAATGCATGCCTTAACGAACACATTAAGCGCAGTGTGCGCCGGCCCGATACGACGTGCAATTTTTTCGGAAAATTTTTTCATTCCACCCGTGACAGCGAAACTTCCTCATGTTTCAATGACTTCACCTTTTCCACAAAAACTGTGGTGCTTTTTCATGGACCCCAATCTGACGATCACGCCGCACGGTGGATCTCTTGTCGGCGGGGCCGCATGACCGATGTGGTGGAACGGCGCTTGCGCGGTCGGCCGCGGTCAGCACAGCGCGGGGACGATGGCGGTGCGGTGCAGTCGGTCGACCGCGCGGTCGCACTGCTGCGGCTGATTGCGGCGTCAGACGGCTTGTCCTTAAGCGAACTCGCGCGCTTGGGCGACGTGGCACCATCCACCGCCTACCGGATGGTCACCACCTTGCAGCAGAGCGGCTTGGTTGAGTTTGAGGACACCAGCCAGCTCTGGTTCGTAGGTGTCGAAGCCTTCCGGATCGGCTCCGCGTTCTTGCGCCGGCGCAAACTCGCCGAACGCGGCCGGCCGATCATCCAGCAGCTGATGCTGCAGACCGGCGAAACCGCCAACATTGCGTTGGCGGAACGCGAAAGCGTGGTGTTCGTCACCCAGGCCGAAACCCACGAGCCGATCCGCGCCTTCTTTCGCCCGGGCACCCGCAGTCCCTATCATGCCTCCGGCATCGGCAAAGCCGTGCTCGCGTTCATGCCCGCAGCACAGCGCGAGGAGTTCATCCAGTCCCTGCCCCTGCCGTCGTTCACGGCGCAAACACTGTCCTCGCTGGCAGCACTGACGGCAGACCTGGAGGTGATCCGGGGACGCGGCTTCGCGCTCGACGATCAAGAACGCCACATCGGCATGCGCTGCATCGCAGCCCCGGTGTTCGACGAAAGTAGCAGCCCGCTCGGCGGTCTTTCGGTCTCCGGCCCGACCGTGCGGATCGATCAGGCCTTCATTGAGCGCACAGCACCCGCGGTTGTGGCCGCGGCGGCTGGGCTCACGCGCCTGGTTGGTGGCACCCCGCCGAGGTGAGGCGCGCTACTCCACCCGCACCCAGCGCAAGAACAGGAAGTTGTCGGCCCGCTGCACCAGCTGCACCGATGCCTTCATGCCCCAAGCCAGGGTTTGCTGGTGCAGGGGCAGGTGGCCGAGGTCGTCGCGGTGGAGGGTGAAGGCTTCTGAGATCAGCGCCTGGCGCTTGGCAAGGTCGAGTTCGGAGCCCGCGAGCACCGCGAGCTCATCCACCCGCGCATTCGACCAGCGGCCGAGGTTGAACTGGCCGCGCCCGCCCTCGCCCGGGGTGGAGAGGATCGCGTGCAGCACGTTGTGGCTGTCGAGTGCGGCCGGCGTCCAGCCGAACAGGAACGAGGTCACCTCGCGGGCATAGAGTTTCTGAAAGAAAATGGCGCGGGTATCCAACTGCAGCCGCACCCGAATGCCAATGCGCGCCAGCATGGCAGCGACTGCTTGGCAGATCTGTTCGTCGTTCACGTAGCGGTCGTTCGGGCAGTTCATACCCATCTCAAACCCGCCGGCAACACCCGCCTCGCGCAGCAGGGTCCGCGCACGCTCCAGGTCATAGGCCGGCCGGTCGTTCAAGCCAGCATCGAAGCCGACGATGCCGGGGGCGACCATCGATCCGGTTGGCACGGCGGCACCGCGCATGGTGCGGGTTTTGATCGCGTCCACGTCGATCGCGTGCGCGATGGCTTGGCGGACCCGGCGATCTTTCAACGGGTTGCCCGAGGTGGATGCGCCGAGCAGCTGGTCGCGCCATTGGTCGAAGCCAAGGAAGATCGTGCGCAGTTCCGGGCCCTGCAGCACCTTGAAGCCGCTGTTCGCCTGGATACGCGCGACGTCTTGCAGCGGCACCGGCTCCATCATGTCGATCTCGCCAGACAGCAATGCGGCGACACGCGTTGCGTCCGATGCGATCGGCAAGAAGGTGACGCGCGTGAGGTTGTGTTCCGGCGTGCCCCACCACGCCGGGTTCACTTCGAGCACTGTGCGGGTGCCGGGGTCGCGGCTCACCAGCTTGAACGGCCCGGTGCCGGCAGCCTGGCGGTTCGCCGGGTGTTCGCCCGGGCGGCGCACGTCAACCGGGTTGGCGGCACCGATCGCGTCCGCCCAGCGCCGGCTCATGATCAGCCAGTTGGCGATCAAGTTGGGCAGGATCGGGAATGGTCGGGTGGTGACCAGATCGACCGTCAGCGGGTCAACCACCCGCGCTTCGCCGACAATCGCGAGGGTCGATCGGAAGTCAGAGCCCTCGGCCTTCACCCGCTGCAGCGAGAAGACGACATCATCCGCGGTGAACGGCGAGCCGTCGTGGAACTGCACATTCGGGCGCAGGCGAAAACGCCAGACCGTCGGGGCAATCGCCTCCCAGCTGAGGGCCAAGCCCGGCTCCAGGCCAAGGTCCCGGCCGCGCTGCACCAGCGGTTCGTAGATGTTGCCCAGCACATTGGTGGTCAACGCCTCGTTCAGCGCGTAGGGATCCATTGAGCGGATGTCGCCCTGGTTCGCGAAGATGAACGGCTTCGCCACCACGGAGCTGGCAAGCAGGCTGGCGGCAAGGGCGAACGGCAACAGCAGGCGGCGCATCGGCAAAGTTCCTTTGGGTCTAGGGACGGTTCGCTGCCAACGCGGCCGAGGTTGCCGGGGGCTAAAAATCCAAATCCGCGTAGTGCTTGGGCGGCGGGGCGCCGGGCACATGGTCCGCCAATAAGGCCCGGAACGCCGGGCGTGATTTGATGCGGGCGTACCAGGACCGCGCACTCGGGTGGTCATCCCACGGCACGTCGCCCAGATAGTCGACGGCCGACAAGTGGGCGGCGGCTGCGATGTCAGCGCGGCTGAACGCATCGCCCGCCAGATATGTCCGCCGATCGGCGAGCCAGCCGAGGTATTCCAAGTGGATCTTGATGTTGGCAAGCCCGGCGCGGATCGCCTGGCTGCTCGGCTGACCCAGGCCCGATAGGCGCTTGGTCATCTTTTCCTCGACCAAGAGATCGGCCACCTCGCGCTGGAACTTGCCGTCGAACCAATCGACCAGCCGGCGCACTTCCGCGCGGGTGGCAGGATCTGTACCGATCAGCGGCAGGTCTGGGTAGGCCTCGTCCAGATACTCATCAATCGCGCGGGGGCCAGCGATGATGCGGCCGTCGTCTTCCACCAGTACCGGCACTTCGCCGGCCGGATTGAGGGCGAGGAACTCGGGCCGGCGCTCCCACGGGCGTTCCAGCACCAGATCGAAGGCGAGTTGCTTTTCCGCGAGTGCGAGACGGATCTTGCGTGCGGTGGCGGTGGTCCAGAAGTGATAGAGCTGGCGGGGCATTGCGGCTCCCAAACGATGGCTGAGTGCCCGTTGGGTAGCGCAATCCGCCCGCTTAGACCAGCGTCAGCCTGCCCGCCGTGCTGAGCTGGCGCACCAACGGCAGGAAATCACCCAGCGCTGGCGTGCGCACTCCGCGCAGTTTCGCCATATCGTCCCAGCGGCGCAGACGGATCGCGTCGGTCGCGAACGGGCGCGCTTGAAAGATCGCCACTTCCTCGTCCAGCATTGGGCCGCCTTGCAGCATTAGGCTTGCTTCCGATGCGGCCGACAGGGTCGCCCGGTAGGCCGGGTCGATCGTGCACAGGCAGCGCTTGGCCGCGACGTGCCAGCGCACCGGTTCCACCACATCGGGCGGGAACCAGCGGGCGAGCCACTGGGCGCCGACTTCCTCGTGCCGGCGATCAGCACCGGCGGGAATGCCGCCGTGGCCTGGGTCGATCATCGAGCCGATATCGTGCAACAGCGCTGCAATGATCAGCGCTGGCGTTGCACCCGCGGTTTGGGCGAGGGCCGCGGCTTGCAGCGCATGCTCGCACTGGGATACCGGCTCGCCGTCATACTGACGCGTACCGCGCACCACCAACAAATCGAGCACGGCTGCACTCGGGTCAGACATAGCACCCTCCGGCGGCACGGTGGGGTGGGCTGGAGCCGACCATCGGTGCTGCCCATGTTTCATCGCAGGACTATGTGACAGATCTATGCAAGAAACCTCGCGAATTCGTGACGATGCAGTCACGCGTCCTAGCGTCAGGCGCGAGGACGGACCGAATCGCCAATGCTGATCGTGCTGCCCGCGCGCACGATGGCGTTCATGCCGAAGAACACCGCGCCATCTTCGCCGCGCCGGAAGGATGCGAGCGTGCGCAGCGGCTCTTTGCCATCAAAGCGGCCGGTGGCTGGGTCAACGGTTGGCACGGCACAGCGCGCGCATGGCTTCGGCAGAGCAACATCGCACGCACCGATCTCGGCGTGGGTCCAGGTGTCTTCTTCGAACGGCGTAGTGCCGGTCAGCACAATGTTCGGCCGAAAGCGCGCCATCGGCAGCGCCATCT
>JAAFHH010000297.1 GCA_013297545.1 Alphaproteobacteria bacterium | reverse complement strand
GTCGGTCATCGGCGTGAGATAAAGGTTCATCAGCTGCGCCAAGCCCTTCGCGTCAAACAACTCCGACACGGTGGTGAAGCCGCGCACGTCGGAGAAGAAGACGGTCATGTACTTGTCTTCGCCGCCCAATGCCAGCTTGTCCGGTTCGGCCGCCAACTGTTCGACGAGCGCCGGCGACAAGTACTGCGCGAACGCGCCCTTAATCTCGCGACGCTTGGCTTCTTCGTTGGTGTAGTTGAGGTAGGTCAACACGACGTAGATGATGAACGCTGCCGCAATGGCGAAGGACACGTCGAGCAAGGTCTGTTGTTCCGAGAACAGATACCAAGACAATGCCCCAAGGCCACTAGCCAGCACGACGAAGAAGATCAACGTCCACTTCGCACCCAGCAACAGCATGCCAATCATCATCAGCGCAATCGCGCCGATCACGATCATGTGCTCGTAGCCAATCGTCCAGGGTGGCTGCTGCAACAGCGTGCCAGACAGGATGCTCTCCAGCAGCTGCGCGTGGACCTCGACCCCCGGGATCGCCCCTTCCAGCGGGGTCGCCCGAATGTCTCGCAGACCCGCGGCGGAGGCACCGACCAGGATCAGCTTGCCCTCAACCTTTGCGGCCAAGCGCTGGGTCGCCGCCTCCACGGTGGCGGGGTTTTCGAAATCTGGCGACAGGATCTCCAGCATCGAGATGTAGCGTTCTTTCGGGGTCTTGGCGTAGTGCGGCAGCAAACGGCCGTTGCTGTCGGTTGGGATGACGTGGCCCGCCCCCTGCAGCACGACGTCCTTGATCCCACCGACTTCTGGATCCGCGCGCACCAGCAAGGTGGTGGCGTTGGTCACCACCCGCAGCATCTCGACCGAGAGGGCGGGATAGACCGCATCCCCGACGCGCGCGACTGCCGGAATGCGGCGCACCAGACCGTCGACCTCAGACGCGACCGAGAACAGACCGCGGCCAACCGCCGCCCGTTCGATCACATCGAGATTGGCGACGACCGACGGGAAGCTCAGCATAAACGGCCGCGGGTCAAAGTTGAGCCAGGCGAGTGCGGGGCGGGCCGGCACCGGCCCGCCCTGGGTCGCATCAATCCCCCCGGTCTGGCCAAGGACGGAGCGGTTGTCGCGGATAATGTCGGCAAACAGCTGGTCGTTCGAAGGCAGGCCGCGCAACCGCGTGCGCGTCTCGTCATCAAGACCAGGGATCTGGTCGGCTAGGATGTGCGGCGACAGGCGGTCAGGTTCAGCGAACACGACGTCGAACCCGACGATGAGGGCGCCGGCAGACATCAAGCGTTCGATCACCTCCCCCACCAAGGTGCGCGGCCACGGCCATTGGCCAAGGGCGCGCAGGCTTTCTTCATCGATGTCCGCGACCATCACCTGCAGTTCGGCCGGCGGGCGCGGCTTGATGTTCTGGTAGCTGTCGAACACCTGCATGCGCAGGATGTCGACCTGCGGCGGGTTCAAGATTTTCAAGGTGATCAGACCGGCGGCGACCAGCCAGGCGATCCAGCGTCCGTTGCCGAACATGCCCTTGAACAGGCGCCCAAAAAGGCTGCGGCCTTTGCTCGCGGCCTTGGGTTCGGATGCTTGGTCGGTCATGAGGGCCCCCGCGGATTGCGCGTAAATTCGAGTGGCATAAAACCAGACGCGGCGTGCGGCTGCAATCGCCGGGCTCGACGGCGGACCCGGCTTTGCGCCAAACTGCCACCCGAACGGGATGGAGGGTAGTCCCATGGTACTGCACATCAGACCTCTCGGATGCGCGCTTGCAGCGGCACTCCTACTGGCAACGCTGCCGGCCCAGTCGGCCGAGTCGGTCGCTCTGGTCGAAGACGCAACCGGCACGATTGCAGGCGTCGAGGTGTTTGACACCCTGACTGCCGGCCGGGTGCTGCGCCTCGCCCCCGGGGCCGTGCTGACCATCGGCTATTTCAAATCCTGCCTGCGCGAAGTGGTCACCGGCGGTGTTGTCACCATCGGCACTGAGCGATCGGAAGTGCAAGGCGGTACCATCGCCCGCGAACGCGTACCCTGCGACACCGGACGCTTGCGGACGACGGATCAGGCGCGCCCCGGCGGCGTCGCCGTATTCCGCGGTGCCCCACCCGCAGTGCCGCAGCCGGACGTGACCGTGCACGCCCTAGTCCCACTGATCGATATGGGCAGTGCTGGCACGTTGGTGGTGGAACGTTTGGATCAAGTGGCCCCGCGCATGACCCTGCAGGTGCCGGCAACGGCGCTGCGCCGCGGCTGGTTCGACTTCGCGCGCACCAACGAAAGCCTGGTTGCCGGCGGTCTCTACCGGTTGACGGGTCCAAAGGGCTCCGTGGTCGTGCGCATCCACGCCGACAGTGGCCCCGCACGCTCGGCGATCTCGCGCATGGTGCATTTCGGTCCGATCGGGTGATTCGCACCATCTGCATCGTCGTCGCTGTGCTGGCGGCTGGGGTCGCAGGCATCTCGGCGTTGCCGCCGGTGCAAGCGATCATCAGCGGACCGTCGGTCGACGTGGCCCTGTGGCTGCGCCACCGCGCGCGCACCGAACCGCCGCCGCGGCCAAACCAGGCCGTGGTGATCGCGATCGATGAGGCGAGCTACCGCTCGCAAGCGCTGGGTGAATTGCCGAACGTTGCCTGGGGCCCGGAATTCGCCCGCGTGATCGACCAAGCGCTCGGCGCCGGGGCGGCAGCGGTCGGTGTCGACGTCATCTTGCCGACCTCGATCGAACGCTTCGCCCCGAATCACGACCGCCCCTTGCGCCAAACCCTTGCCCGCGCACGCCGCGAGAGCGACCGGGTGGTGCTGGCGCAAGTGCAGGTGCAAGACCAACCGATCCTGCCGCACCCCAGTCTGGTGCGGGTGGTCGGGCCGGACAACGTCCGCTGGGCAACAGTCGATGCCGACAGCGACGGCATTGTGCGCCGGGTGCCCTTGTGGATCGAGCGCAGCGATGGCCGCTTTGACCCCTCGCTCGCCCTCGATCTCGCCGGGCGCAGCGTTGGCCAAGTGCCGCAGCGTGGCGACGGGCTGACCCAGCTGGGCGGACGCACTCTTGAGGGTGACAGTGTGCTGCTCGACCTGCGCGCCGGCGGCCACGATGTGCCGACCTATTCCTTCGTGGATATCCTCGGCTGCGAGGACCCGCAGTACCTCGCCCGTGCGTTTGCGGGCAAAACCGTGCTGATCGGCCTGGTGCTCGATGTCGAGGATCGCAAGCTCACCTCCAAACGCTGGCTGACCCAGCGCGAGGGACTGGACCGGCCGGCTTCCTGTACCGGCATGGCGCTGCCCCCGGCACAGTCCGCCCGGCCGGATATCGCGGGTGTGTATCTGCACGCGGTCGCGGTTGAGACCATCCTGGGCGGCACCGCCCCAACGCCGGCATCCATCGAACTCTCGATGGCCGCCCACGCGGGTGTCGCTGCCCTCACCGCTGGTGCTGTGGTCGCCTTGCCGGCGCTCGCAAGCCTGGCGGCGATGATCGCGCTGGCTGTGGCGATTGCGTCGGCCAGTGCCACCATCGCCGGCACGGGCGTGCTGATGCCGGTGGTCGGCTTGTTTGCCGCCCTGGTGTTGGCCGCCGTGGTGGCGGCGGGCCTGCGCATCATGGTGGTCGATGGTGACAAGCGCCGGATGCGCCGGATGTTTGACCGGTACTTGTCGCAGACCTTTGTCGACCGCTTGGTTGAAAGCGGCCAGATGCCGGAATTGGGCGGCGAACGGCGCGAGATGTCGATCCTGTTCACCGACCTCGAGGGGTTCACCGGCTTGATCGAAAGCGTCGACCCGCTCGATGCCATGCCAGTGCTGCTGGAGTATCTGACCGGCATCGCGGACTGCGTGATGGCGAATGGCGGCTATGTGAACGAGTTTATCGGCGACGCAGTGCTCGCGTTCTTCGGCGCACCGGTGGAAGGTGTCGACCACCGCCGCCAGGCGATTGCGGCTGCGCGCGCCATCGATGCGTTTGCTGAACAATTCCGCAAAGACCATCAGATCGGCGGCCAGTTCCTGGGGGCGACGCGGGTTGGCGTGCACAGTGGTGTCACGGTCGTCGGCAATTTCGGCTCCCGCCAGCGCCTGAAGTATTCAGCGATGGGCGACACGGTGAACACCGCCTCGCGGCTGGAGGCGTTGAACAAGCAGTTCGGCACCCGGCTGCTGGTCTCCTCCGCCACGCTTGCGGGCACGGACGAACCCAACGTCCGCCCGCTCGCGCGCGCGATCCTCAAGGGCCGGCGCGAGGCGCTGACGGTGTTCGAACTGCTGCCGCCCGGCGGGGGGGTGGCGGCCTACGACTGGACGCGCCGCTGGCTCGCCCTTGATCGCGGCGACCGTGCCCAAGCGGCTGGCTTGAAAGCAGCCTACCCGCACGACCCAGTCAGTGCGTGGCTGAGCACCGGCACCACCATCACGCTGACGGAGAAGTGAGGGCTGGATCTTCGGGGGACGCAACACTATACCATTACGCGATGCGCACCGCCTTGCCCCGCCCTGGAACCTTGTTTGCCGCCAGCACGGCCCACCGTGTCGGGGTCGCGTGCTTGGTGCTGGCACCACTCTGGTTGATGGTGCTGTGGGCGATCCATGACTAGCAGTGCTATTCGCCTTGGCAATGTCACGGTGCAGTTCGACGGTCACCCGGCGCTGCACCACGTCACCGGTGCGTTTGCCGGCGGCTCGCTGACCGCGGTGGTCGGCCCGAATGGCGCGGGCAAGACCACCTTGCTGCGCGCGATTGCCGGTTTGACGCCGCTTGCCTCCGGCACGGTCGCCGCAGACCGGTCCGCGATCGCCTACTTGCCGCAAGCGCACCGCTT
>JAAFHH010000296.1 GCA_013297545.1 Alphaproteobacteria bacterium | reverse complement strand
GGCCCCATTCGGCAAGGGATCGCCAAGACCAGTGCCCGCACCGGTCGGGTTGTAGACGTGCAAGAGGCAGGGCGACAGGTTCAGCCGGTCCGGTCGATTGCCCCAGTTGACCCAGAGCACCGGCACGCCATCTGCCCGCAATTTAGGCAGCAAGCGCTGCAGCGGGGCATAAAGGGCGCGGGCACCTGACACATCGACCCCGATCGAAGCGAGCCAGCCATCGGGGTGGCAGAAGTCGTTCTGCATGTCGACGACGATCATCGCGGTGCGTGCACGGTCCAGCGTGATGGTTTTGGTGCTGGTCGCGACGGTCATCGGCCGCGGCGGGGCTGGTGTGCGCACAAGATCCGCGCGTGTGGCGTCAACGCGCCAAGCGGTATCGGGGGTCTGGCCAAGGCGGTACATGGGTCCTCCTGTTGGCGGGCAAACAGCACGTGGCGTGCCACATCTCAGCCGCCGGCGAAAGGGCGCGACGTGCCGGGCGCCAGGCGGCTTGCCAAGCGGGTTGCCACCATGGTGGTGTTGGCGCCGGGGGGCAGGGCTGCGACATGCGATCGGGACGATACTCAGCCTGGCGATTGATCCGCGAAGGGCTCCGTGGCCACCGCGGGTGGGGACCCGCCTGGCGCTCGCCCGAGCCGAAGCGGCACTATGACGTTGTGATCATCGGCGGCGGCGGGCACGGGCTTGCGACCGCCTACTATCTGGCCAAGCACCACGGCGTGCAGACCGTGGCGGTGGTGGAGCGCGGCTGGATCGGTGGTGGTAACTCCGGGCGCAACACCACGATCATCCGCTCCAACTATTTCTGGCCGGAGAGTGCCGCCCTCTACGATTTCGCACTGAAGCAGTACGAAGCGCTGTCCCAGGAACTCAACTTCAATCTCATGGTCAGCCAGCGCGGCATCTTGATCCTGGCCCACAGCCCGGCCGATGTGGACATGCGCCGGCGCAGCATGAACGGCATGCTGCTGAATGGCATCGATGCCGAGTGGATGACGCCAGAGGCAATCGCAGCCGAGATCCCAACCCTGCAGATGCGCCGCTACCCGATCCTGGGCGGGGTAATGCAGCGCCGCGGCGGTACCGCGCGCCACGACGCCGTGGTCTGGGGCTATGCGCGCGCGGCGGACGCTCTGGGGGTCGACATCCTGCAGAACACCGCGGTCACGGGCTTCCAGTTCGATGCCTCGGGCCGGGTCGCCGGCATTGAGACCAATCGCGGGCCGATCGGCTGTGGGGCCGTTGGCCTCGCGGTTGCCGGCAATTCGTCCGACCTCGCGCGCTTGGCTGGGTTCCGCTTGCCGGTCGTCAGCTACGCGCTGCAGGCGTTCGTGTCGGAACCGGTGAAACCCTGCCTGGACACGGTGGTGCTGTCGCCCGCGACTGGTGCGTACGTCAGCCAATCGGACAAGGGGGAATTGGTGATCGGCGGCGCGCTCGACCTCTACCCGTCCTACGCCCAGCGCGGCAATCTGCCGATCATTGAAGATGTCGCGGCTGGTCTGGTGGAGATGTTCCCGTGCTTTAGCCGGTTGCGTTGGCTGCGCAGCTGGGCCGGCTGCGTGGACGTTGTCCACGACAGTTCTCCCATCCTCGGCCCCACACCCGTGCCGGGGATGGCGATCAACTGCGGCTGGGGCACCGGCGGGTTCAAGGCGATCCCGGCCGGCGGCTATCTGCTCGCCCACCAGATCGCGACCAACCGCGCGCACCCGCTGGCAGCGGCCTTCGGGCTGGAGCGCTTCACGACCGGCCGGCTGGTGGACGAAGCCGCCGCCGCCGGTATTGCGCATTGAGGCGCCGATGCTGCTGATCGCCTGTCCCTACTGCGGCCCACGCGCGGAACCGGAATTCGTCTCCGGTGGGGAGGCGCACCGCCCGCGCCCGGATCTCGCGGCCTCAGACGAGGCGTGGGCCGAGTATCTGCACATGCGCGACAATCCCCGCGGCGTGCTGGCGGAACGCTGGCTGCACCGCTTCGGCTGCGGCCAATGGTTCACCGTGCTGCGCGATACCGAGACCCACGCCATCCTCGCGGTCTATGGCGCGACCGAACCCCGGCCGGCGACCCCGTCGTGAGCGGTTTTCGCCTCGCCTCCGGCGGTGCCATCGATCGTGGCACAGACCTGCGGTTCTCCTTCGAGGGCAGGGACTACACCGGCCATCCAGGCGACACGCTGGCCTCCGCCTTGTTGGCGAATGGCGTCAGTACAGTCGGCCGCAGCTTCAAGTACCACCGCCGCCGCGGCGTCGTCGCAGCGGGTGCCGAAGATGCAGGCTGCCTGGTGCAGGTCGGCACGGGTGCGCTCACCATCCCGAACCTGAAGCCAGCACTGGTGCCGCTCTACGACGGGCTGGTCGCCAACCCGGTCAACTGCTGGCCGTCGCTCGCCTTTGATATCCGCTCCGTCCACCAGTGGGTGAAGCCATTCCTGCCGGCTGGGTTCTACAACAAGACCTTTACCTGGCCGCACTGGCGCTGGTTCGAACCCGCGATCCGCCGGGCGGCCGGGTTTGGGGTCGCACCGGAAGATCCGGATCCCGATCGCTACGTGAAGCGCTACCTCACCACGGACGTGCTGGTGGTGGGGGCGGGTCCGGCTGGTTTGGCCGCAGCCGAGGCAGCAGCGGCGGCGGGTGCTGATGTGGTGCTGGTCGAACAGCAAGCACTGCCCGGTGGCACCTTGCGGATCGACAGGCCGGAGATCGCCGGCCGCGCTGCCAGCACCTGGGTCGATCAGACCTGGGGTGCACTCGCTGCCCACCCGAACGTCCGCTGCCTGACCAACACCATGGCGTTCGGTGTCTATGATCACGCTCTGGTTGCGGCGATTGAGCGTCTGCAGCCGCCGGGCGCGGCCCCTAGCGTGCGCGAGCGGCTGTGGCAGATCCGGGCTGGTGCCATCGTCGTCGCGTCCGGGGCGATCGAACGCCCGCTGGTGTTCGCGGACAATGACCGGCCGGGCGTCATGCTGGCGCACAGTGTGCGGCGCTACCTTGCGCTCTACGGCGTGGCACCGGCGCGGCGGTGGGTGATCGCGACCACGGGGGATGAGGGCCACCGTACGGCCTTGGACCTGCAGCGCGCCGGCCTCAACGTCGTCCTGATTGCCGACAGTCGCGCGCAGCCGGCGGGCGCTTGGGCAGCCGCCAGTCGGGCAGCTGGGATCGAGGTCCGCGCCGGCAGCGTCGTCGCGCAAGCGATCGGCGGCACCCGTGTCGAAGGGGCGGTGCTCCGTGCGGGCGATGGGCGCGAGAGCCGGCATCCGTGCGACGGCATCGCCGTCCACGGCGGCTGGTCGCCAGCGCTCCACCTGCACGCCCAAGCGACTGGCACCCTGCAATGGGATGCGGACTACCACGCCTTCGTGCCAGCCCGGCTGGCGCCTGGCGTGCTGCCGATCGTCGCCTGGTCGACAGCAGACGCGCTCGCAGAGGGGGAGCGCGCAGGCGTGCTGGCAGCAGCGGCCGTTGGCTGCGCCAGTCAGGCCCGCTCGCCGCCGCTGGTTATGGAGCTGGCCGACACGCCGTCCGTGCCGGTCTGGGACGTGCCGCCGCCGTGGTCGGCAGGCCCGCGGTTTGTCGATCTGTTGGCGGACGTCACCGCCGATGACGTAGCGCTGGCGGCACGAGAGAACTACACCTCGGTCGAGCATTTGAAGCGCTTCACCACGGCGGGTATGGCGCCGGACCAGGGCAAAACCTCCAACATCACCGCCATTGCGCTGATGGCGGCGGCGACGGGGCGCAGCATCCCCGGTGTCGGCACCACCCGCTTTCGCCCGCCCTACGATCCGGTGACCTTGGGCGCTCTGGTCGGCAGCCGGCGAGGCCTGCTGTACGCCCCCACCTTGCGCCTGCCGCTCGAAGCCGAACACAAGGCCGCCGGTGCTGCCTTCGAGGAGTATGGCCGCTGGCAGCGCCCGGCGTGGTATGGCGTAGATCGTGCTGAGGCGATCCGGCGCGAAGTGCTGGCGGTGCGCCAGGGTGTTGGCCTGTTCGACGGCTCCTCGCTCGGCAAGATCCACGTCAGCGGGCCGGATGCCGCGCGCCTGCTGGATTTCGTCTATGTCCAGAGCGTCTCAACCCTCGGCATCGGCAAGATCCGCTACGGGCTGATGTTGAATGAGCACGGCATCATCCTCGATGACGGCGTGGTCGCGCGCTTGGGCGCGGATCACTTCCTGGTCAGCCCATCGAGTGCGATGGCCCCTACCATCGCCAGCCTGCTGGACGAGCTGCTGCAGTGCGATTTCCCCGACTTCCGCGCGTTTTCGACCAACCTGACCCAGGGGTTCGCGGTGCTAACGCTCACGGGTCCGAAGGCGAAGGCGGTCCTCACCGCGGTCGGCACCGATCTGCCACTGGCGAGCTTTGGGCACATGCAGGTGATGAGCGGGCGGGTGGCGGATCTGCCGGCCCGCGTCGCCCGCGTCAGCTTTACCGGCGAGGCGAGCTATGAAATCGCCGTGCGCGCGGATGCGGCACCACTGCTCTGGCAGCGCCTGCAGGCGGCGGGCGAGCCGTTTGGCCTCACCCCTGTCGGCATGGAAGCGCTGATGGTGCTGCGCCTGGAGAAGGGGTTTTTGATCCACGGCATCGACACTGATGGCGAGACCACGCCCGACGATGTCGGCTTCGGCGCTGGCATCGCCAAGAAAGCATCGGACTTCATCGGCCGCCGCTCCCTGCTGCGGCCCGAACAGCGCCGAGCCGGCCGGCGCCAGCTGGTTGGCTTGGTGCCGGTGGATGGGTGCACGTTGCTGCCTGCCGGTGGCCATGTGTGCCTGGCTGGATCGCATGAGCCGACCGATGGCTGGGTG
>JAAFHH010000295.1 GCA_013297545.1 Alphaproteobacteria bacterium | reverse complement strand
TTCGCCGAAGGCCCGTGGCTGTCCGGCTTTGTGCTGTCGTTCAACACGGAGAAGGCGCCGTTCACCGATGCCCGCGTGCGCCGGGCGCTCGCGCTGGCGATCGACCGCTGGGGGGCCGTGGAACCGTTGTCGCGTATCTCCCAGATCCGCTATTCCGGCGGCCTGTTACGCCCCGGCTTCGACCTCGCCGCCACGGCCGAAGAACTGCAGGCCTTGCCGTTGATGGGCCGGGATATGGAGCGCAATCGCGCCGAAGCCCGCCGGCTGCTCGCCGAAGCGGGTCATCCGAACCTGCGCTTTGTTCTGGGCTCGCGCACCCTGCCGCCCTACCCAACCGCTGCGCAGTTCTTGATCGACCAATGGCGCCGGATTGGCGTGACGGTCGAGCAAACCAATCTGGAAACCGCCGCCTACTTCACCGCCATGACCACCGGCACCTTTGAGGCGATCATCGACTTCTCGACCGAGTTCGCAGACGAGCCAAACCTGCAATGGGTGAAGTACATTTCGGCCGACCGTGCCCCGCCGCCGATCAACTCGGCTCGTTTCACCGATCGCACGCTCGACCAGCTGTTCGATCGCCAGGCGGTGGAAGGCGACCGCACCCAGCGCCGCGCCATCCTGCGCGAGATGGAAGCCCGCCTGATCGACCAGGCCTACATGGTGCCGCTGTTCTGGTTCGAACGCATCGTGCCGATGGCGGGCAATGTGCGGGGCTGGGATCTCACCCCCAGCCACTTGCTGAACCAGGATCTTGGGAGTGTGTGGCTGGCGCGGTAGGGAGAGTAGCTCAGGCGATTGGCTCAAAGCTGATTTTCAAGCTGGTGCCAGTCGCCTGAGCAAACCACTGCAACGTGCGTGCGGCGAAGCAAGCAAGAGTTCGAGAAGCGCCCATGCAGCATTCGTCAACACGTCTCGCTGTCCCAACCCGAGCCTAGGCGGCGCCCGCCCTCTCCGCTTTTTCGGGGTTAAAGCCGTCGAAGCTCTCGAAGACGTCCATGAAGCCTGGGAGGGTCGTCTCGCGCACCCAATCACGCTGGAGCTCGCAGTAGAGCTGGACGCGGCTGCTCATCTTGCCTCCCGCTTGCTCAACACGACTCAGCCCCGCCTGGTGCGCCGTCACTGACGTGCCGCCCACAGCGTCCACGGGGACGTAGACCTCATAGCCGTCCAAAAGAGCATCGAGTGCGGGGAAGACAAGGCACACCTCGGTCCACAAACCGGCCATGATCAGCTTCCGGCGCCCGAGCGCCTTGACCGCCTGCTTGAATTCAACGTCCTCCCAAGCGTTGATCGCAGTGCGGTCGTAGAGTGGGAGATCACTGAGGACGTCCTGCAACTGCTGGATCGGCGGCTTGTTGCGGCCAGTCGAGACGTTCACCGCCGTATGAATGACCGGGACACCATAGTTGACCGCGGCCTTGGCAAGGCTCGTGATGTTGAAGACAAGCTCCTCACGCGGCATTGACCGGATCGAAGACACTTGTACCGGCTGGTAATCGATGACGAGGAGGGCCGAGTTCTCGGGCGTGATAAGATGGTCGGTCTGGGGATTACGGATCGTTTCGCTTGCCATGGATAGGTCTCCTGCGTGATTTGACATGGAAATCGGTGCAGGCTGGGCAACTTCAGGCGAAGTGGCTCCAGCGCTGCGCCGCATATCGCGCTCTGCGCCGGCTCTATCTACGCCATTCCCCGTTCTCGAAAATCCATCGCATCAAGCACAGACTGTTCTCCTGAGGTGTACTCAGCGGTTGCGTCTCGATCGTCGTGCAATCACAATGAGCGCATGGCTGATCGGTTCGAAGATCTGCGGGTGTTGGTTGCTGTCGTATCGGCCGGCGGGTTTGCTGCGGGGGCGGAACGCCTCGGCGTGGCCAAATCCGCGGTGAGCCGTCGCATCCGCGAGCTTGAGGATCGGCTCGGCGTACGGCTATTCGACCGGACGACGCGCCGCATTCAGCTCACCCAAGCCGGCCGCGAGTTCCATGATCGCGCGGTCGAGCTTCTGGCGAGGCTCGACGAAGCAGAGGAAGCGGCGTCAAGCGCAAGCGGCCAACTGAAAGGTTGTATCCGTATTGCCGCGCCGTTTTCAGTCGCCGCGCACTGCCTGGCCCCAGCGGTAGGTCGCTTTCTGGAACGCCATCCTGGCGTTTCGCTTTCGATCGACACAGACGACCGCATGGTCGATCTTGTGCGCGACGGTTTTGATCTCGCGATCCGCATCGGGCAGCTGCCGGATTCCTCGCTCGTGGCGCGGCGGCTCGTCACCATTCGGCACGCGTGCGTTGCCAGTCCCGCGCTGCTTGAACGCTTCGGCGCGCCGCAAACGCCCCAAGATCTGTCGCGATTCCCCGGTGTGGTTTACTCGAACCGCGACGAAGGCTCTTACTGGAGGTTCGCCGACGACGTCGTGCCGACCGTGACCAGCCGGCTCGACTTCGCCGATGGCGTTTCCGTCCGGGAAGCGGCCATTGCCGGCATTGGCGTGGCGATGCTTCCAACCTTCATCACCCACGACGCGATCCGGCGCGGCGTGCTCTCGATCGTGCTTGCAACGCACATGCGACCGCCGATCGCGATGTATGCGCTGCATCCATCAATGCGCAACCAAACCGTGCGCACGCGCGCACTCATTGACTTTCTCGTCGATGAATTTGGCGGCGAGCCGTTCTGGGATCGAGATCTGTTCGACTTCGTACCGTCATCGATACCTAACGTCGACACCTGACCAGCGGGGTGGCCTGGTGGTGGCCTTGACGCGGTGACGCGCGTTGATCGCAGACCTGCTGGCTGGTCATCTGTCGCTGGCCGTGGTGGGAGCCGGACCCCTGCTGCCGCATATCGAAGCCGGCACGGTGCGCGCCTACGCCGTCACCACCGCCCAGCGCTTCGCCGAGCTGCCCGATACCCCAACGCTTGCCGAAAGCGCTTTTCCGGCATCGACCTCGGCCAATGGTTTGGCACGGCCGTGCCGGCCGGCACGCCAGACGCGATCGTCGCCCGCCTCAACCAAGAGCTCAACGGGATCGTGGCCGAGCCCGACACCAGCGCCCTGCTGCGCCGCCATGGGATGCTCGCGGCCGGTGGGCCAGCAGACCGGTTCGGCGCCCTGTTCGCTCGTGATCAGGCGCTCTACGCCGATCTCGTGAAGCGGTTTGCGATTGAGTGGGGGGTTAGCTCAGCCCCACGCGATACCGATCTAGCAACCCGCCGAGGCGGTGGCGGTCCAGTCCAAGTGGTGCAGTCTGCGCGGTCTGGAGGCGATCTCTGGCGCCATCAAACAGCGCCACCGCGATCTTGTCATTGTCGTGGGTGCAGCGGTAGAGGATGCCATCGGCTGCGGCCGGGTGGCTGTGGAGTGCCCGCGACCAGTGCTGCGAGACGTCGTACGCCCCTGAGCTGACGGCGGCCGTCGCACCCAGTGCCACGAGCCCGGCACCGTGAACCGTGACCAGACGGAGATCGGCCAGAACCGACAGGTGCGTGATCGAACGCTGATCAATCGATGCCCGCGGTACCAGCGTCGCACCGACTTGGCGCAGCAGCGTTTCGGCGAACGCGCCGTGGAGCGTCAGGGCGGCGTAGCAGACGCCGTACCTCCGGTCCGGATCGTCGAAGCGATTGTCGCCGCAGGTGCCGAAGTGCAGTGCTGACCACTTGGTTGGATGGATGCGCACCAGGGTGCTGCCGGCTGCGATGGTTTCGATCGGCAGCGCCCGGCTGTGCAGGTCCGCTGGTGGCAGCGGCGCTGCCCCCTCACGCACCATCGTGCCCATAGCCGCGGGCGGCCCGGGTGATCGCCGCGATATCTCCTGCCCGCAGCACATCAATCGGCCGGCGGCCGGCGAGGCGGGCGTCGCCGGTCAGCATGAAGGCGACGCGGCTCCACGCGTCGGTCAGGTCGGCATCGAAGCTATCCAGCACCGCGCGGATGCCGGGCAGGATGCCCTCCGGTGTCACTTGGAACGCCGGGTAGACGAACCCATCGCCGATTTCCAGCCAGAACACCTGGTGCTTCGCCCGTCGTTTGCCGAGCGCTTGGGTGGTGATGCCGAGCAGGCGCGCGAGCTCCGCCGCCGATAGCACGCCCCCCTCCGCCTGCAGCAGGGCGCGCTTCATCTCGGCACCGCGCAGCAGGGCTGCGGTCAGCGGATCGGCGGGTTCGCGCGGCAGATCGGCAGCGATTGCATGGGCGTCCTGCAGCGCTTCGAACAGCACATCGGTATCGGTTTCCGCCCCCACCGCTGACGCCAACCGATCGGCCGGCAGTTGGGCCGCGATGTGTGCCAACGCCCGCGTGCCGCGCCGCACGAAGGCGGCCGCGAGATCGGCAGTGGCGGTTTCGGCTGCCGTGCGCAGGGGGGCCGTCACCCGCAGTCTCCTCAGGTTTCAGGTTTCCCAGTGACCCTACACCTGGAATCCTGAAACCGCAACTGGCGCCCCCGGAGAGATTCGAACTCCCGACCCGCTGCTTAGGACGCAGCCGCTCTATCCTGCTGAGCTACGGAGGCGTGAGCGAGGTGTAGCATGGCGCCATGCACCACGTCAGCCTTGCCGATGCTGCCGCCACCCGCTTGGCTAGCGCGCGAGGGAGAAAAACCATGATCGATCTTAACGCCGTGCGCCGCGACACACCGGGGGTGGACCGGGTGCTGCACTTCAACAACGCGGGCTCTGCCCTGCCGCCGCGCCCGGTGCACGACGCGATGGTGGCGCATCTGGAGCGTGAGCTCGCGATGGGTGGCTACGAAGCTGCTGCTGCCGCCAAGACGCAAGCCCAGCGCCCCTACGATGCGTTGGCCGCGATGCTGAACTGCCAGCGCAGCGAAGTAGCA
>JAAFHH010000294.1 GCA_013297545.1 Alphaproteobacteria bacterium | reverse complement strand
AGGTTGATCTGGCGATCCTCTATGAGACTGATGTCTTGAGCCAACCGCGCTTGCGGATTGTTGACCGGTTCGCGGCGGAAACCCACCCGCCGATCCGCTACCCGATGGCGCGTATCCGTGGGTCCAGCCATCCGGGTGCGGCCGCCGTGTTGGACGCACTCGGCGGTGACGCCGTGCGTGCCGCCCTCACGGCGGCCGGGTTCGGCCCGCCATGATCGCAGCACTCAGCCAGGAGGAGTGGGCGGCCCTGCAGCTCTCCGTCCAGGTGGCGGCGGTGGCGACGGTGCTGAGCCTGCCGCCCGCGATCGCGGTCGCGTGGGTGCTGGCGCGCAAGCGCTTTCCCGCTAAAGCGCTGGTCGATGGGTTGGTGCATTTGCCGCTGGTGCTGCCGCCGGTGGTGATCGGCTACGCGCTCTTGGTGCTGTTCGGCCGGCGCGGGTTGATTGGTGCGTGGCTCGAAGAAGTGTTCGGCATCGTGCTGGCGTTCCAGTGGACTGGGGCGGCACTCGCCGCCGCCGTCATGGGGTTCCCGCTGATGGTGCGCGCCATTCGCCTATCGATCGAGGCGATCGATCCCCGGCTGGAGGCGGCGGCCAAAAGCCTCGGCGCGGCACCGTGGCGGGTGTTCTGGCGGGTTACCCTGCCGCTCGCGCGGCCGGGCGTGATTGCCGGTGCGGTTTTGTGCTTCGCCAAGGCGCTGGGGGAGTTTGGCGCCACCATCACCTTCGTCGGCAACATCCCCGGCGTGACGCAAACCTTGCCGAGTGCGATCTACGCCTACACCCAAGTGCCCGATGGTGGTGCTGCGGCCCTGCGGCTGTCGCTGATCGCAGTTGCTGTGTCGATTGCAGCCCTGGTCGCCTCTGAACTGCTGGCGCGGCGCGCTCAGCGCTGAACGCGCAGCAGGGCGATCCAGGGCCCGCTCGCAGGATCGATACGCCCCGCCACCAAGCCAACGCGCCGGCGGGCGACCGTATCGGCGACATTGCCGCCGATCAGGTTGAGTGCCTCAGCCTCAACCGCCACCACGATGTCGCAGTGCGCCGGGTAGCGGGCCGGGCGCTGGTCAAATGTCACCCGGCCAATCGCGTCGCTGCGCGCCTGGCAGACGATGTCGCCGCGCGCGGGCAGGAGGGCTGCGACCGGGTAGCCGCGCCAGGCCCCCGGGCGATCGATCGCGTCGTTGATGTAGTCCGCATGGACATCGCTGTAGCGGAACCGTGGTCCCGCCCCACTTGCGCGCACCACGTAGCTGATGAATGCGGCGGACCAGAACGGCCGGCCATCCGCGCTCTCATGCAAGCCCGTTGAGGCGCTGCCGACACCTTGGTGCCAATAGTCACCGACCCGTTGCCACCAGCCGTCGTCGGTTTCCGTGCGGGCAGGCGCCACCAGCCGGTCGCCCGCAACCTCGGCACTGCCGAAGGCGAGCCATTCGCGCTCCGCAATGCGGGCGATGCGCTCGGGCGAGAAACTGGCGCGTGCAAAGGGGGCGTCAAACGCGGTTGGGCCGGCGGCCGCACAGCCGGCCAGCAGGGCAAGTCCAACCCAGCGGATCAAGACGGCGGCAGATCCTGGTTGAATTCGGTGCGCAGGAATTGTTCCAGCTGCCGGCGCAGCTGGGTCATGTCCGCCCCCGGGCCAACTTCCCAAGTCGTGTTCTTGTGGCCGCTGCGATAGGGCGGGCCAAGGGCGACCACCGGTTCCGGCGGTGGTGGCGGCACGACAACCGGCGGGGCCGGTGGCGGTGCAATCGCGCGGGCGTACCAGCGGGCCGCCTCTTCACTGTCTTGCACGACGCCGCGGCCGGTCGCGTACATGGCCGATAAGCGCAGCATCGCTTGACGATCGCCGCGATCGGCCGCCCGGCGGAACCAGCGCACCGCCTCACCATCATTGGTGGACGTGCCGTTCCAGCGCAGTTCCAGGCTTTCGGCATAGAGCGCGCCGAGTTCGACCATCGCCGTGGTGTTGCCAGCCCGCGCCAGCGGCAAGAACAGCGCAAACGCCTCGCCCGGCAGGCCAGAGCGCGCCGCCGACTGGCCAAGCCGCAAGGCTTCTGCCGCGTTGGCCGGTGCCTGCGCCAGGGCTGGCTGAGTGCCCGCCAATGCTGCGAAAACCAGGAAGCTGCACACCAAGGCCCGCATCGGTCGTGTCCGATCGTGGTTAACCGCGCCCACTATGCCTGAGAATCGCGTCTGGCAGCTAGGTGATTCCGCAGCCACCATTGACAGGCCGTGGGCAGACGCCATCAATACCGGGCTCGCCTGCTGGAGCGGTTTGACTTCGCTTGCGCTCGCCCAAGCCGCTCCAGCTCGGTGTTTTGCGAGCATCTTCACGTGATCAGATGAGTCCACCTGGACACGATCTGCTCTAGCGCCCGGACCACTGCATGACTGAGCCTTCTATCGCCAACGCCACCCCGACCGCCCGCGGTCGGGATCGGCGCGAGCGAGAACCACGCTTGGCCGTGAAGTGGGGCCAAGACATCTACCGCACGGTTGATTGGTCGCTGACCGGCCTGTTGCTCGACGCCGTGCCGGAAGAAATCTGGCCGCGCCCGAATGAGGCCGTGAAGCTCACCTTGCTGCCCTTGCAAGATGGGCTACCATCGGTCGACGTGATGGCGCGCCTGGCCCGGCGCGGCGATGGCTGGGTTGGCCTAACACTCGCGACCATGAGCCGCGAGGTGATGGACTATTTCGCCCTCGCCCTCTTGCTACACGATGCCGCCAAGCGCGGTGTGCAGCCGCTCAGCACGGCTCTGCTGCCGAAAACCCGCGCGGTGCTGGATGCCGAACAGCAGGATCTGCGCTCCCAGACGATCCACAACCTGATGCTCGATGCCCAGCGCGTGGCGGGCTTGGAAGTGGGGGCGTCGGTGCAGGCGAAGCTCGCGCGCATCGTCGATGCTGCACCCCTGAAAGAGATCGCGGCCTGGGCGGGCGAACTCAGCCGGCTGCCCGGCAGCCACCCGGAATGGGTTGCCCTGATCGAGATGCTAACGGTGCACGAAACCTACTTGTTTCGTGAGCCACTGCAGCTGAACGCCATGGCAGCACTGCTGCCAGACCGCATCGCCGACGCTGCCAGCCGCGACCGGCGCCTGACACTCTGGTCCGCCGGCTGCTCGACGGGGGAGGAGGCGTGGTCGCTGGCACTCCTGGCCCTGCGCGCGATGGTCACAGCCGGGGTGGCGAGCGAGCAGCCGGGCCATGGCTTCACGCTGCACCCGGGCTGGCGGCTTGATGTGGTCGGCAGCGACGTCTCGCGCCAGGTGCTGCGCGTCGCGGAGGCCGGCGTCTACGCGACCGGCGAAATCTCAGCCTTCCGAGCGCTGCCGCCGGAGATGGCGGCCTACTTCCCGCCCGGCGAAGAGCCGCGCACCCGGCGCGTGCGCGATGACATCCGCCCGTTCGTGCGCTTTCTGCCCTACAACCTCGTCGACGAGGCAACCCCGGTGCGCGCGGCTGACGTGGTGGTGTGCCGCAACGTGCTGATTTATTTCACCGATATGCTGCGCGTCGCCGTCCAAAAGCGCTTGGTGACGCAGATCAACCCCGGCGGGCTGTTGCTGCTCGGCACCACCGACCGCCTGCTCGCCCCCGGCGAAGTCGAGATCATTGAGCGCGAGGGTACCGTGCTCTACCGGCGCCGGGATTGACCGTTACGGTGCCGTGAGCGTGCCGAGGTAGGCGACGATGTCCGCGCGGTCTGCCTCGACCGCGACGCGGATCGGCTGGCGGGTACCGCGGGCGACTTCCTGCGGGTTGGCGAGGAAGGCGTTGAGGCTCTCGGCCGTCCAGGTCAGCCCGGCTGCGCGCAAGGCGGGGGAGTAGTTGAACCCCTCGACACTCGCCGCCGCCCGGCCGGCGAGGCCGACCATGTAGGGGCCGGCGGTGTTGCGCCGCTCGGCCACTTGATGGCAGGTGGCGCATTGCCGCTGGAACAGGGTGCGACCGCGATCGGCATCCTGCGCCAGCGTTGGGGTGGCGGCGAGCAACGCCACCACCCCAGCAACCAATGCCCGCATCACGCAGCACCCACGCGGGTTTTAGACAGCGGCAGGCTGCGGATGCGCTGACCGGTCAGCGCCGCCACGGCATTCGCCACTGCTGGCGGCACGCCGGGCGTGCCCGGCTCACCAACCCCGCCGATCGGCGCACCGCTTTCGACCACGCGGGTGTGGATGCGCGGCATGCGATCGGGCGGCAGGATCGCGTAGGAGTCGTAGTTGACACTGCGCGGCGCACCGCCCTCGATCACCATTTCTTCCATCAGCGTGCTGGACAGCCCGATCGCGGCCGCACTGCGCAGCTGGGCTGCAATCAGGCCGGGGTTGACCGCGGTGCCGCAGTCGATCGCAATCCAGATGTCATGCACCCGAACCTCACCGCGTTCGGCGCTGACTTCGGCGATGGTTGCGACCTCGCTGCCAAACGGGCTCGCCATCGCGACACCGCGGGCGCGCCGGCTGCCGTCGGCCGCGGTGAACGGTCCGCGTTGCCAGCCGCCGGACAGCTCGGCCGCCGCCCGCAGCAAGGTGGTATGGCGCGGTGAGCCGGCGAGCAGGGCCAGGCGATACTCGAACGGATCGCGGTTGGCGGCAGCGGCCAGCTCGTCCAGGAACGACTCGTAGAAGAAGTCGTTCATGCTGTGGCCGACGCTGCGCCAAAAGCCGATGTTGACCGGATGCGCCACCTTGGCGAAATCGACACGGCGCGCCGGGATCGCGTAGGGCTTGGCCGTGATCCCCTCGACTGCACTGTCGTCGACCGCAGGGTTGCGCAAGAACGCCGGCAAGTGGCGGCCGAGTGGGCCTTCACCGGCGACCACCGCGTGCAGGGCTGCC
>JAAFHH010000293.1 GCA_013297545.1 Alphaproteobacteria bacterium | reverse complement strand
GATGGCGGACCAGGCACCACCCCGATCCACCGGTTCTATAACACCGCCAGCGGTGGTCACTTCTTCACGCCGAGCGAGCAGGAGCGCGCAGCTGTTGTCGCCGGGCAGCCGCAGATGCGATACGAGGGCATTGGCTTTTGGGGTTTAACCTAAATCGGTGCCGCTACCGTGCCCCCCAGGGCTTCGGTGGCTCGAAGGTTGCGACCACGCGGGTCAGTTCGAGCAGCGTGCGGCGGACATCGGCGTGGTCGATACGATCGAACAGGTACTGGATCTGATCGGCATCGCTGGCGGCGGGCGTCGGGGACGCGGCGCTTTGCATCAGATCTTGGAAGAAGTAGGCGATCGGCACCTCCATGACCTGTGCGAAACGCCACAACCGCGCAACAGTAATCGAGCTATCTCCACGCTCGTACTTGCGGATCTGCTGAAAGCCAAGTTCAACGGCGTGGCCAAGATCGACTTGGCTCATGCCCATTTGTCTGCGCCTACGCTTCATCGCGGTGCCCACGATGAGATCAATGTTAAGGCCTGCGGCGTCCATCTGCCCTCCTGCTGACTCCGCTGCGCATTTGGCGGCGCGGCGAGCTCGGCTGCACAGATTTGGCGGGCAGACTTGTTCAACGTCAAGACGACGCGTCTAATTTCGATACAACCAAAAATTACTTTCTTCTCTCCTGCGCCACTTTACTCTTGGTATACTATACTGAGAGTGGCGGTTGGAGTGTGCGGGCTGTGCCTCGCGCCATCACCTCCTCGCTCCAGTGCGCCATTGCCTTGGCCACTTCCAAGATGCGCTTACGGACCCCCTCGTTGTCAATCCGGGCGAACGCTCGAGCGAGCTCCAAGATCTCGCGCCGTGACAGATCAGCATCATATCCAACCGGCTCGTCGGCCATGCCCCGCCGGTTCAGGCGCAGCTCTCCGGGCAAATCGTCGTAGAAAAACGCGATTGGCACGTCCAACACTTCCGAGATTTTGTACAATCGCCCAGCACCAACGCGGTTGGCGCCGCGTTCATACTTCTGGACCTGCTGGAACGTCAGGCCGAGCAGATCGCCCAGCTTCTCCTGGCTCAGCCCCAGCAGCGTGCGCTTGAGACGGATGCGCTGGCCCACGTGGGCGTCAATCTTCTGAAGGCGACGCTTTTCGCTCTCGCTCTCCCCTGTGCGTCCGCGACCGCCGCGGTAGGGCTTCTTCTCTTCGGTCATGCCGCTCTCCAAGTAGTGCCATCCTTTGCGCCGACAGGCGCCACAGACGCGAAAGACATGGCCAGACTGGGCTTACGACTCGGAGGCGTCAATAAAACGTTGCAGGACGGCTTCACTGCCGCCCGCAACAATCCATACCGTCTAAAGGTCTCTCATGCTTCTGCCCGTAGCCAAAAGCGCCAGTGCCAGTACCGCAACCAAAATGGCACTCAACTGGCCACCGATTGGTCGATCTGGAAGTGCGCGCGGCAAGGGGCCGTCAACCACGCCAATCGCGTTCAGTGGCAAGCGAGCGATGATTCGCCCGAACGGATCCACAATGCCGCTGATGCCGTTGTTGGCAGATCGCACCAATGGCAGGCCTTCTTCGACCGCGCGCAGCCGCGCGATCGCCCAATGCTGATAGGGGCCAGCACTCTCGCCATACCAGGCGTCGTTGGTGAGATTGAGCAGCCAGCTGGGGCGATCGGTTGCATCGATCACCTGACCCGGGAACAGCACCTCGTAGCAAATCAGCGGACCGACCGGGGGGAGGGTATCCAGCCGCAGCGTGCGCGGCCCTGGCCCGGGCGTGAAGCCGCCGGCACTGCCGCCCCCGGCGATGCGCTCGATCGGCAGCCAGCGGCTGAACGGCACATACTCACCAAAGGGCACGAGGTGCGCCTTGTCGTAGCTGGCGAGTACGGTCGTCGCCTCTGGATCGAGGGCGACCAACCCGTTGGCGAACTGCAGGCCCGTCGGTGTTGCGGTGCGTCGCGGCGTGCCGATCAGCCAGAGCGCGCCGGTGTCGAGCCGGCCGAGGGCATCGAGGGCGCCCGGTTCGTGTTCGAGAAAGAAGGGGGTCGCCGTCTCCGGCCAGATGATCGCGGTCGGCTGCACGCCCGCGGGTTCCGCACTCAGCATAAGGTGCTGGCGAAAGTGGGCAAGGCGTTGGGCGCCATCCCATTTCAGGCCTTGCGGGATCGATGGCTGCACCAGCCGGAGCCAGACGCCGGGCACCATCGCCTCCAGCGCCTGGACGCTGTGGGCTTGCGTGAGCCGCGCGGTTCCCGCTGCCCACACCAGCACCAGTGCCACCGCGGCAGCGGCAGGCCCCCTCCAGCGCCAGCGCGTGGTGATCAAGACCGGCAGGCCGGCGATCAGCACGGTCACCACGGTCAGCCCATAGGCGCCGAGATAGGCCGCCAGTTGCATCGGCGCGGCAAACAGCCCCCACGGATCAACCCAGACATAGGCGAACAGGTTCCAGGGAAACCCCGTCAGCACGAAGCCGCGTGCCAGCTCCGCGAGCCCCCACGCGCCCGCGAATGCGAGCGGCTGGCCGATCGAGCGTCCGCCGATGCGCGCGAGCACTGCCGCCGCACCGCCAAAGGCGCCTAAGAGCGCCGGCAAGCCCAAGATCGCCGGTGGCAGCATCCACCAGAACCGGGCAGCATCGACCAAGAGCGCGTTGGCAATCCAGTAGAGCCCGGCGGTGTGGTGCCCGAAGGCAAACCACCAGCCGGTCCAAAACGCCCGGCCGATCGAGCCACCGCGCAGCAACAGCAGCAGCCCGCAGATCGCCGGCACCAGCAACGGCACGGCATGGACGGGCGGTAATGCGAGGGTTGCGAGCACGCCCAGCGTCCAAGCCGCAAGCCAGCGCCGCCAGCCAGTGAGGGCGGTGACCCGGTCAGACCATCCGGGCGCCGCCTGGCTGATCACGGCTGGACCATCTCCGGCAAATTGCGCAGGTGCAGGCGGCCGATCCGGCGGGCGTCCCCCGCCACCACTTCGAACTCAACGCCGGAGGGGTGGGTGATCACGGCACCCTGCTCGGGCAAACGGCCAGCCAGGCGGGCGACCAAACCACCGATGGTGTCGACCGCGTCGCGTTCTTCCTCGGTGAGGAACTGGCCAACCCTTGCTTCCAGCGTCTCGAGCGGCGTGCCAGCATCGACCACGACGCTGCCATCGGCGCGCCGTTCGATCGAGACGACATCGTCTTCATCGTGTTCGTCCAAAATGTCGCCGACGATCTGTTCGACCAGATCTTCGATGGTGACCAGGCCGTCGGTGCCGCCGAATTCGTCGATCACCAGCGCCAGGTGTAGGCGCTTGACGCGCATGTCGCGCAGGCACTCCAGCACGGAGATGCTGGGCGGCACGAACAGCACCTTGCGCAGCAGCCGGGAGAGATCCGGGCTCTGGCCACGACGGTGGGCCTGCAGCACGTCTTTGACGTGCACCATGCCGATCACATCATCGAGGGTCTCGTTGTAGATTGGCAGGCGGGAATGGGCCTGATCGGCAAAGATGCCAACCGCATCGGCGAATGGCGTGGTCTGGTCCAACGCCACGATCTTACCGCGCGGCACCATGACGTCTTCGACGGTGATGTCGCGCAGGCCCAAGATATTGCGCAGCAGCGAGCGTTCGGCCGCGTCACCGGTTGCGCCGGTTGCGGTATCCTCCGCGACCAGCTCTTCCAAGGTCTCGCGCACGGCATCGTTGCGGCGTGGCGCCAGCAGGCCCCGCAGACGGCTGAACAGCCCATCTGGCGCTGCCCGGTTGCTGGTGTCACTCATGCCAGGTCCCCGTCACCGCGATAGGGATCAGCAATCCCCAGATCGGCCAGAATGCGGGTTTCCAGCGCTTCCATCGCCGCCGCCTCGCCGTCATCCTCGTGGTCGTAACCGATGAGGTGCAGCGCGCCGTGGACGAGCAGGTGCACGGTGTGATCGTGGGTCGTCTTGCCGTCGCGGAGTGCTTCGCGCGAAACGGTCTGCCACGCCAGAATGATGTCACCGATGTGCGGTGGGGGGGCACCTGGCAAGCGGGGCAGGCGTGGGTCGTCCGATGGGAAGGACAGCACGTTGGTTGGCTTGTCCTGGCCGCGCCAGGTGCGGTTCGCGTCCTGCACCCGGTCGTCGTCGGCGAGGCAGACCGCGAGTGTCGCGTCCACTGGCCCAAGGCCAGCGCCGCTGAGTGCGGCCCGGATCGCGCGGTCGACCAGGGCCGGAACATCGCCCAGGGTCTGCCAATCATCGACATCGATCACCAGGTCGATGTCCACCTCGGTCCCGAACTCGTGCCCGATGCCGACACTGCCGAGGGCGGCAGTGGAGGGCGTCATCGGCAGCGGCCCGGGACCGCTGCTACTATGGTCGTCGGTCATTCAATCCTCTCGATCACTCGGCTGGCGGAGGCGTCAGTCGGGCGTCGTGAGCGTTATAAGCGCGAACGATGCGCGTGACCAGAGGGTGTCGCACAACATCACCGTCATTGAAGCGTACGAAGGTGATACCATCAACGCCGTTAAGGGTTTCGACACTGTCGCGCAGGCCAGACTTGGCGCCGAGCGGCAGATCGATTTGTGACAAGTCGCCGGTGATCGCCATGCGACTGTTTTCACCCAGCCGGGTCAGGAACATCTTCATCTGGGTGGGCGTTGTGTTCTGTGCCTCGTCCAGGATGATGTAGGCATTCGCCAATGTGCGGCCGCGCATGAAGGCGAGCGGGGCGATTTCAATCGCACCGGTCGTTAGGTTCCGGGCGACCACATCGGCCGGCATCATGTCATAGAGCGCGTCGTAGAGCGGGCGCAGGTAGGGATCGATCTTTTCGCGCAAATCACCCGGCAGGAAGCCAAGCCGCTCACCCGCCTCGACCGCTGGCCGC
>JAAFHH010000292.1 GCA_013297545.1 Alphaproteobacteria bacterium | reverse complement strand
GTAATCTATCATTCACAAATGTGTAGTGTTTTAATGTTTCTTGCGCCCATACATGATTTGGATCGATCTGCAGTATTCTCCGAACGGCTTCGATCCCATGTTCGAACGCTTCCAGTTTCTGTGCATTGAATCCAACGATTTCCAAAAGCTTCACAGGTGGATCTGGAAGGATGAACAATACTGACGCGAGCTGGAGCACTTCCAACGGACGGTCGGCGAGGTGTGCCGCGATCATCGTTTGCTCAAATTCGGCAAGCTCAGAGGTCATTTATCTACCCGGATCAAAAGTTGATCGTTTCTGTGCCAAGTGTCTCGCGAGCTCTCTATCCCTGTCAAGCTGCCGCACGACCGTCTGCGCACTGGGTTCATTGCGCTGAGCGCCCGATTCTGAGATCGTAGCGCGGTTGCGCGAACACCTCCTGCTCTGTGCGGCCTTGGCGGAAGCGCGTTCGCTGCCCATGTGCAAGGACAGAACGTTCGGTGTGTGCCGAGCGGTGGCCAACAGGAAACTCGACCATGTTCATCCAGACTGAGCACACCCCCAACCCCGCCACCTTGAAGTTTCTGCCCGGCCGAGACGTGATGGGCACAGGCACCGTGCATTTTGTCACCGCTGATGAGGCCGTCAACTCGCCGATGGCCAAGCGCCTGTTCGCGATCGATGGCGTTGACGGCGTATTCCTCGGCAGTGATTTCGTCACCATCACCAAGGCGGCGGACCGCGATTGGTCGGTCCTGAAGCCCGAGGTTTTGGGCG
Source organism: Alphaproteobacteria bacterium (assembly GCA_013297545.1). Taxonomy (GTDB): domain Bacteria; phylum Pseudomonadota; class Alphaproteobacteria; order Elsterales; family Elsteraceae; genus RDXE01. Next base: position 4,120 of record JAAFHH010000292.1, on the reverse strand, counting down.
CGATTATGGAGCACTACACCTCCGGCCAGGCTGTCGTTGAAGGCGACAGTGCGGATGCAGAAGAAAGCTATGACGCGGCTGACGAGCAAATCGTCGTCACCATCAAGGAACTGCTGGAAACGCGCGTGCGCCCGGCGGTCGCTCAAGACGGCGGCGACATCATTTTCCGCGGCTTCGACAAGGGTGTCGTGCTGTTGCAGATGCAGGGGTCCTGCTCCGGCTGCCCAAGCTCGACCGCCACCCTCAAGATGGGCATCGAGAACATGCTGCGGCACTACGTGCCGGAAGTCACCGAAGTCCGCGCGGTCTAGGGACAGCTCTCGGCAATGCTTTCCACCCGCGCCCTTGCTGCTGCCATCGGCTGTGGCATTGCGGGTGGGGCAGCGCTCGGCGCCCTCGCCTGGTACGCAAGCCGCCCGGCCGATATCCGCATCGCGCTGGATCCCCCCCGGCGCTCGGCCGAAGTGGTGGTGGCAATCCGCCCGGCTGACCCCGCACCACCGCGCGCACCCGATCCCGCCCCTCGGCGCATGGTCACGGTGCCGATCATCACCGAGCGGGTGGTCGCCCTTGGTCCACCGCGCACACCCGCCACCCTGATCGATTGGACCCAGCGGCCCCTGCCCGATGCCGGGCTGATCCGCCTTGGTGATCTCGCGATCGCCCGGTCTCTCGTGTTGGCCGCCGGCGCGGCACAGGTGAGCGACGCTACCAGCGATCGCACATACGTGGCACCGACCTTGACCGCCCGAGAAAGTGCGGTTGCCGACCGTGTGCTGGCAGCACTCCGCGCCGAAGCCGTCGCGATGACGATCGCTGCCGCACCCACCGATCTGCTGGAAATCCCGGACCGACCGGTGGTGGCAGAGTTGCAGCAGGGCGATGACCCAGTCCTGATCTCGGATGCGATTGAGCGCGCCGATACTGACACCGTGACGCTGCCAAGCCCCGTACTCGCCGCACGCTTCGATCCGCTGATTGAGCGTGCCGCCACCCGCGTCGTCTCAGTCGCAGAGGTCGACCCCACCGATGCTGGTCTCGTGACGCTCAGCGTGCTGTCGCCGCGGGTCGATGCCGCCGCCGTGCTGCTGGCGTCGGCCGATGGTCTTGCGACCAGTGGTGCAACCTCACTCCTGGCGCTGGCGGCCGTCGCACCCGCGGGTGCCCAGCACTTGCCGACACCGGAACAGATGTTCGCAGCCGCCTTCGATACCGATGGCGTGGTCGACGGTGCGGGCGAGGCGCGCGGGCTTGGTGCCTTGCCGCCACGCGCCCCGCCGCTGCGGCTGGCTCAGCCCGCCCTCGACACCACCCCAGAGCTCAGCACCGCGCCCAGGCGCCGGCCGGTCATGCTCGCCTCGGTCGACAGTGCAGATGGCTTGCGCCGGTTGCTCGACCAGCACGAACTGGCCATCCGCCCGGGTGCCGTGCTGCCGGATCTGTTCTTGCACCGCCTGCCCGGCGACATCGCGGCGATCCGCCAGGCGGAGGAGCGCAAGGCAGTGTTCATGCGCACGCTGCTGCCGCTGGTGCTGAAGGTGAACGAGACCTGGCTCGCACGCCGCCAACGGGTCGACGCACTCGCCCCGTTGATGGCGATCGGCGCGCCCTTGCACCCAGTCGATCAAGCAGACCTCGATGATCTGCTGCGCGACATCCGGATGGATCGCTGGCACCACGAAGAAGTGCTGCGCCGGTTGGATGCGATCCCGCCGTCCCTGGCCCTCGCGCAAGCGGCTGAGGAAAGCGGCTGGGGCACCTCCAACGCTGCCCGCACGCTGAACGCGCTGTTCGGCGAGATGGTCGCCCGCGGGCCCGAGGCCGGCCAGATCCGCCGGTTTGAGGATTTATCGAGCACGGTTGCCGCCTACATCCGCAACCTCAACACGCATCCGGCGTACGCAGAGATGCGCCGGCGCCGCGCACAACTGCGGGCACTGGGCGAGCCGATCGACGGGCCGGCACTGATCCCGTTCCTGCTGCGCTATTCCGAACGCGGGCCGGACTACATCGCGACGATCCAAACGATCATTCGCATCAACAACCTGACCCAGTACGACGACGTCCGCCTGACCGCGAGCCCGCTGGTGGCCTCCGCCCCCTAGCCGCCGGTCCAAGCAGCAAGCGGCCGATCGACCGCGACCAGGGGTGCGTCTGCCATCACCTCCAGCGCAAAGCCGACCACCAACCGAACAGGACCTGGCGTGCCGAGGTGGATGACCAGGCGCCGAATACCGGTGTTCGGGTTCTCCGGTGGGCTCTGGGCTGCACTTTCCACCGTGAACACCGCCCCCGGTGGACCGACGAGGCGGGCGTTCAAGCGCACGCCACCTTGCGTCAGCACAGCGCGCGTGCCGTCGACGGTGATGTCCGCCCGGGTGTGCATGGTCCAGCGCACGGGGGCGTCGCCATCCCATTCGTCGCCGATGACGATCACCCGGCGATCGACCAGCGCAATCGCGCGTGCCATTCGGCGCAGACGCGGGTAGGCGGGTGACAGATCGGCGAGTGCGGCTGCAAAATTCGGGGTGGAGCGAAAGCCGGTGATCCGCGTCTTCGCCGCTGGTGGCTGGTTCTCCCCTGCGACCAGCAGCGTGTTCTGCCCGGCCGTGCCCGTGCGGTAGTAGCTGTAGCGGCGGCGTGGGTCGAAGAAGCCGGGCAGCGCATAGTCATCGGGCCCAAGGTCCACGCCGAACCGCTCACCCCCCGCATCCAGCACAAAGGCGCCGAGGTCGAGGTGGGAATGATTGGCGGCGTTGTCACCGGCCTTGAACGCGATGAACGGGGCAGCGCGATCGTCCCACCGGCCGCGCAGCATCGCCACTTCGGCGTGGCGAAAGCGCTGGTCCAGCGGCTCGGCGGCGGGGCCTGGCCCCGGCGCCTGGAACCAGATCAGGCCAAGCCCGTGGCTTGCGGGCTGCCGGGCGGCGATCCAGGCGGCGACCGGCTGATTGAAGCGGCGGGCGAGCCACATCAGCGCCGGCGTGTGGCGGATCGCCTCGCCGCCATCGCCGAAATTGAACGCCCGGCCCGCTGGCCCTTCGATGTGCAGGCGGAAGAGTGCTGTCTGCTGGAAGCCCGGCGCATCGGTCAGGCCGAAATCTTGGCCGAGGGCGGTCGTGAGGCCAGCGGCCAGCATCACGGCGTATTGGGTCGCATAGTCCCAATAGCTGCCGCCCTCGTCCCACGCGCCATCGGGTCCGTAACTGGCAAACGCCCGCCGTGCCGTCTCGATGCACTTCGGCAGGAGGTCGCGCGCGAGTGCTGGCGCGCGCTCAGCAACGGCGAGGGCGGCGAGCGTGATGCCGCCGGCACAGACGAGCGCCCAATTGTGGGTGACACGGGTCCAAAACGCGCGGCGCTCAAAGCCTTCCACGGCAGGGCGCAGGGCATTTTCGATCAGCGCCACTTCCGCCTTTTCCCGCACCGCGGGGGGTAGGCCGTCGTGGCACCAATCAAGCGCCAGCGCCACTGCGGCGGCCATCTCCCCCACATCGAGGAAGTGGGACGGGTTCCAGCTCTCGAACCCGGCGGCGTTGTCGATCTCGCGCCCCAGGCGTTCGGCGTATTCCGCCTTGCGGGTCAGCAACCAGGCCGTGCCCAGCGCTTCCACCCGCCGCAAGATCTCACGCGAGGTCGGCAGCAGCACCGGCCGGCGCGGCTCGAGCGTGTAGGGCTGCGGCGGCAGGGTGAGCAGCCGGTCGGCTTCGCCCAGCAACGCCACCCGCCAGCGCTGACCTGCCGCGTGGCTCGCAAGGCGCGTCTCGAGCGTCGCGACCTCGGCCGGTGTGGTCAGCAGCCGCGGACGCGTGGGTGACAGACCGGCCAGCGGATCAGACGCGGCGGCACCCGTGGTCTGGCAACCGGCAAGCGCTGCGGCCGAAAGCACAACATGACGACGACTGACCCGCATGCCCGACCCTCACGCAATCGCAGCCGCGCTCCGCAGCCCTTCGATCATGGAGGATCGCAAGAGATACTGCCGGCGTCGATCCGGATCTGCCGTGATCGCCTGCAATTCGCTGAGCGCCTCTCGGCGTTTGGCGGGATCTTTCTCTCGCATGCGCGCCCGGTTGCGATCGGACTGCACCAGGATCTGGTCGGCTGCAATCGGGCGACG
>JAAFHH010000291.1 GCA_013297545.1 Alphaproteobacteria bacterium | reverse complement strand
GCACGCAATCCAAAGCGCCGCTGGGGGAAGCCTTCGGCCAGTGGAAGAACTTGAAGATCGTGATCATCGCGCTGCTCGGCCTGGTCGCTGGCCAAGCCGTGGTGTGGTATACGGGCCAGTTCTACGCGCTGTTCTTCTTGCAATCGATCCTCAAGGTCGATCTGTTCACGGCGAACGTGCTGATTGCCTGGTCGTTGATCTTGGGGACCGGCGGCTTCGTGTTGTTCGGCACCTTGTCCGATCGCATCGGCCGCAAGCCGATCATTCTGGCTGGCTGCCTGATCGCGGCGCTGACCTACTTCCCGCTGTTCCAGGCGATGACCCAGGTGGCGAACCCCACCCTGGCGGCAGCACAAGCCTCATCCCCGGTGGTGGTAACGGCCGCACCGGATGACTGTTCCTTCCAGTTCAACCCGACGGGGACGGCGAAGTTCACCTCTTCGTGCGATGTGGCGAAGGCGCTGCTCGCCCGCAACGGCGTGTCCTACAAATCGGTTGAAGGCCAGTCGGGTGCCCTCGCGGTCATCCAGATCGGCCAGACCCGGATTACCTCGGTCGACGTGGTGCAGGCGGGAGCCGATGGTGCTGCCCGCAGCGCTGCCTTCACCCGCGAAGTCAACGCAGCACTCGCGGCAGCGGGCTACCCGGCCGCCAACGATGCCAAGCTTGTGAAGGTCAACGGCTTCTTCGATGTGTTCCGGGCCCAGCCGATGATGCTGATCGGCATCCTGACCCTGCTGGTGCTCTACGTGACCATGGTCTATGGCCCGATCGCGGCAGCGCTGGTGGAATTGTTCCCAACCCGCATCCGCTACACCGCCATGTCTTTGCCATATCACATCGGTAATGGCTGGTTCGGCGGCCTGCTGCCGGCGACATCCTTCGCCATGGTGGCGCAGACCGGGGACATCTACTACGGCCTCTGGTACCCGATCGTGGTCGCCTGCGGCACCTTTGTGATCGGCCTGCTGTTAGTGCCGGAAACCAAGGATCGCGACATCTTCACCTACGAGGGCGCCCAGAAGTAGCTCGCCTCCCCCTCGAGCTCAGGCGTCCTGCGGCCCCGCCATCCCCCGGCGGGGCCGCACCTTTTCTAGCCGCGAATACCGCCGATGAAGCCGGTGACTTCGCGATCGAGCAGCGCACTTTGGTCCGCCAAATCATTGGCAGCCTTGCTGACGTCAGCAGCCGACGCGCCGGTGTCACTGGCCGCGGCCGACACTTCGCCGATGATCCGTGTGACATCATGGGTGCCGCGGGCGGCTTGCTGGACGTTGCGAGCGATTTCCGCCGTCGCTGCCCCCTGTTCCTCAACCGCGGAGGCGATCGAGGTCGCGATCTGGTCGATCCGCTCGATCGTGCGAATGATGCCTTGGATCGCGGACACCGCCGCGTCGGTCGACTGGCGCACGGCAGCGATCTGGGCGGAGATGTCCTCGGTCGCCTTGGAGGTTTGGCTCGCGAGGTTCTTGACCTCGGAGGCAACGACCGCAAAGCCACGCCCGGCGTCGCCCGCACGCGCTGCTTCGATGGTGGCGTTCAGTGCCAGCAGGTTGGTTTGTTCGGCGATGTCCGCGACCAGGCGCACGACATCATCGATCTTGGCGGCACCTGCTGCCAGATCGGCGACCGTCTGGCTGGTTTCCTGGGCTTGGCCAACGGCATCGGTCGCGATTTGCGCCGAGGTTGCGACTTGGCGGGCGATTTCGGCGATCGAACTGGACAGCTGCTCAGCCGCTGTCGCCACGGTTTCGACGTTGACGTTCGCCTGGTCGGACGCGGCCGCGACCCCTTGGGCGCGTTCGGTGGTGAGTTCTGCCGATTGGCTCAAGCCCGCTGCCGAGGCTTGCATGCTGGCAGCCGAGCGTGACAGGGCTTCGACAATGCTGCGCACGGTCAATTCCAGCCGATCGGCCAGCGACAGGCGGGCTTCGCGCCGCTCGGCCGAGGCGCGGGCGGTCTGTTCGGCGTGCTCGGCCTCCAAGCGATCCTTTTCCAGTGCTTGGGCGCGGAACACTTCGAGCGTGCGGCCCATCAGCACCAGTTCTTGCGCACCGCCGGTCGGCACGACGACGGACTTGTCGCCATCCGCCAGCGCTGCCATCGCGTCCGTCAGGGCGCGGATCCGGCGCACGATGCGGCGCGACACCAACAGCCACAGCACGAGTGCGGCGATAATCAGGCCGCCGGCCAACAGACCAATTTGCAAGCTGCGTGCGTTGGCGATTTCTGCCCGCGCTTCTTCACCAGCCTTCGCATTGGTGTTGGTCGCGAGTTCTTTCACTTGGTCGACTTGGGACGAGAGCTGCGTCGCAGCCGTGCGCACTACGCCGATCTGATCAGCCGCGGCCTGGCGCCGGGTCAGAACGGCAATGCGGTCCGGCACAATGCCGACATCGCGGCCTGCGTTCGTCTTCAGCACCTCAACCGCGCGCAAGAATTCTTGCGACGCCTGCAGCTGCTCGTTCGTACTCGCCAGCGTGGCGAGCGATCCCAGCATCGGCGCCAACCGGGCCGCCGCGCGGATTGCGTCATTCTCGGAGCCGGAGGCGGCAACGCTGGTCAGTAGGGTTGCGATCTGTTCGGCGTAGTCCTGCACTTCGTAGAGGTTGGTGACGTTCAAGATGCCATCAGTACCCAGCATCCGCTGGACCGAGCTGCGCGCGAGTTCGGCGACTTCTGGGCCCGCGCGTTCGATTTCACCGCGCAGCCGCACCACGTTGGGCAGCAGGGCGGCATTGAGGTCAATGCGCAAGCCGCCGATGCGCGCTTGCACTTGGTTGCGCAGGTCCGTGCTGACACCGGTTGGTTTGGCGATTTCCAGGATGATGTTGTCCTGGTCGGCCTCACCAATCGCGATCAACGCCATGGCTGGCGTTTTCAGCCGCGTGGCCAACTCGCGGTCGTGCTCTTCAATACGCTCGATCGACTGCTGGGCGGAAACCGCCGCCGATCCGAACGTACGCCGGAAGCTCGATGACAGGGTTTCGGCATTCGGCGTGCCCATGATCCCGGGCAAGGTGCCGAGTTGCAGGGTGTTGTTGAGGGTTTCGGTCATCACCTGGACCGCGCTGCGCATATCCATCAGCGCCAGCAGCAGCTGCATGTTACGGCCAACCACGGTGTTGATGGTCTCTTCGTTGGTCGACACCATGGTTTGGCCGATCACCGACAAGTCCATGATCGCGAACTGCACCATCGGGCCAATTTCGCCGCGGATCTCGCTCAAGGCGGTCTGGACCGCGACTGTCCGTTGGGTGAGGGCGGTTTCCGCCAGCAGGCGTTCCCGGGTTGCGGTGTTCAGCCGATCCATCGCGGTGCCCAGCAAGCGCATCGACTGTTGGGCATCTTCCAGGATCGGCAGCACGCCCAGCTTTGCTTCCCGGCGGTCTGATAAGTCGCCCAGGGTGTTCGTCAGGCGCGTGGCTTGGCCGGCGACTTCAAGGCGTTCAATATCCGTGCGGGTGTCTGCCAGGCGTGGGCCCAATGCGGCCAGTTGGCTGGCGCCGGTCGCCAATTCCTGCGCCGTGGTCAGCACGGGCTGGCCCCGCTCCAGAATGCTCTGCAGGCGGTCTTCGATGCCGCGATAAGACCAAAAGGCCACAGCGGCGGCAGCGACCAGCAGCAGCACCAGCGCGCCGAACGCGACGGTCAGTTCGCCTCGAATGCCCATTGTCGGGCCTTTGCCTCGGCCCGTTTCAACGGTAGCAGACACCGGCGCCTCTGCGGGCGCTTGCAGGTCGGTTCCAGCCATGGATGTTCCCCCCAATGATCCAGTCCATCTGGCGGTATGACGGCTGGATGACTCCCCGGTCCGACTTTAGCAGTCTCAGTCGGTGCGTCAATCGCGATGCCGGGATGTTTCAGTGACGTAGGAACCGCAAGTACGTTGAGCGTACCCCATCGGCGGCAGCCTTGGTTTCGTAGCGCGTTGGCGGCCAGTCTGCGGGGCGAATTCGCCAATCATCAGCGCGGGTTGCCGTCCAGCGGAACGCAGGGTGGACGGCGAACGCGGCCAGGATTGCGGTTAAGTAATCTGCATGATCAGTGCCGACGCGCAGCTCCGCACCCGGTGCCAGAATGCGCGCCAGGCGATCAAGGTTCGCAGCCTGTAGAAACCGCCGCTTGTTATGGCGCAGCTTCGGCCAGGGGTCTGGAAACAGCACAAACGCGCGGGTGATCGAGGCCGGGGTCAGCCGGTCCAACAAATCCTGCGCCGGGTGCGGCCAGACTTTCAGGTTGGTGAGGTCGTGCGCCACCACATGGCCCAGCAGCGAGGCGATGCCATTGATGAACGGCTCGCACGCGATCATGCCGATGGCGCGATGGTGGTCGGCCTGCCAGGCCGCGTGCTCGCCCCCGCCGCAGCCGACTTCCAGCCAGACGGGCGCGCCGCCGAACAGGGTCGCCGGATCAACCGGACCGGTGCTGGGCAGGGTGAGGCGCGGCAGCACCTCGTCCAACAGGGCTTGTTGGCGCGGTCGAAGCGGGCGGGCTTGTTGGCGACCGTACCAACGATCAGCCACAGCCCGCGGCTCCGGCGCGGTGGACCGCGGACGACGCGGTCCGCGGTCAACCGGCTGGGTCATGGGATCAGCCGAAGTGGCGTTTCAGCTGATCAACCAGATCGGTCTTCTCCCACGAGAAGCCGCCGTCGGCATCCGGTGCCCGGCCGAAGTGGCCATAGGCTGCCGTGCGGGCATAGATCGGCTTGTTGAGGCCGAGATGCTCGCGGATGCCACGGGGCGACAGGTTCATCAGCTGCTGCAGCACGTCTGCGATCTTCTGTTCGGAGACCTGGCCGGTGCCGTCGGTGTTGACGTAGACCGACAAGGGCTTCGACACGCCGATCGCGTAAGACACCTGGATTGTGCAGCGATCCGCCAAGCCAGC
>JAAFHH010000290.1 GCA_013297545.1 Alphaproteobacteria bacterium | reverse complement strand
TGGCGGGCGATGTCCGCCCCGCTCGGGCCGGCCGCGGGCACAGCACCGGTCGCAGGCACACCCGGCGTCGGCGCGCGGCGCACGGTAACCGGCGGCGTGCCGGGCGGTGGGGCGAGCGGACGCGCCGGCGTCGCCGCGGCCGATCCTTGCGGCTGCTGCAGCGGCACGCCGCGCGCGACCGTCTGCTGCGGCGTGCCATCGGGGCCAAGCGTGGTGGTGACCGTGGTCGCGTTCGCGGGATCAACCGGACGCGGTGGCACCGGGGCGACCGGTTGGGGCCGCACGCGCCGCTCGGGCCCTGCGACCTGCTTTGGTGGCCGCGGCGTTTGCGGGGCGAGCGTGCGATTGGCATCGGCCTGGCGCGGTCGCACCGGGATCGTGCGCTTCGGCGTGCCGTCAAGCGGCGTCGGCTGGGCGAGCGGCATCGGGGCTGGCGTCCAGGTCGCCTCTCGGCGCTGTTGGGCGTGGGCGGGCAGCACCGCCAGGATCGCAAGGCAAACAAGAAGAACGCGCATGGGCGCAAGTTAACCATATTCGCAGCGCCGGTGCACGCTCGCTCTGGTCACGCTGGCTTGCTAGGCTCGCGCGCGACAGCAGGAGACCGACGATGCCGACCTGGCGCAACCGCACCCAAGCGGAGCTTGACGCGAGCTTGAACAATTCCGCCGCCATCCCCGGCTGGTATGAGCGCTGGTGGCCGATCATGCTGGCCGCCCGCGCGCGCCTCGATGCACGCGGCGATGTGCAGCGCGACCTGGCCTACGGACCTGAGCCCCGCCAGCGGCTCGATTTCATCCCCTGCGGCCGGCCCAATGCCGCCACCTTCGCCTTCATCCACGGCGGCTACTGGCAAAGCCGCGACAAGGAAGACTTCGCGCTGGTGAGCGAAGGCCCGCTCGCCGCCGGCATCAACGTCGCGATGATCGAATACACGCTGGTGCCACACACGACGATGACGACGCTGGTCGATGAGATCCGCAGTGCCACACGCTATCTCGCCCACCATCTGGCAGACTTCGGTGCCGATCCCACGCGCCTGATCGTCGGCGGCCATTCCGCCGGTGGCCACTTGGCGGCGATGGTGGCGGACATGGCTGAGGTGCACGCGATCGTGCCGATCTCTGGCCTGTTCGACTTGGAACCAATCCGCCAGAGCTATCTGAACGACGCCTGCCGGATGGATGCGGCCGAAGCTCTGGCACTGTCGCCGCTGCACCATCTGCCGGTCACGCCGAAGCCGATGGTGATCGGCGTTGGCGACGGCGAACTCGATGAGTTGCGCTGGCAGACGCAAAGCTATGCCGAAGCGACGAAGCGCGCGGGCTGGCCGGTGACGGTGCTACCGCTCACCAACCACCATCACTTCTCCGTGCTGGCGGAATTGGCGGGCGCGGAGGGTGTGCTGACCAAAGCCATCGCCCAGCTCGGCACCTAGTCATGGCCGGCGCGCTGATCATTGGCCGGGGCTTGTCGCTCGATCGCAGCTTGATCGAGGAACGCTTCGTCACCGCCGATGGTCCGGGCGGTCAGAACGTTAACAAGGTGTCGACAGCGGTCGAACTCCGGGTCGATATCGCGGCCGCTGGTTTCCCAGCCGACTTTCTGCAGCGCCTGCAGGATCTTGCCGGCCGGCGCCTGACCATCGATGGCATGCTGGTCTTGAGTTCCCGGGAATACCGCAGCCAGGATCGCAACCGGGCGGCGGCCGAAGAGCGCCTGCTCGATCTGCTGCAGCGCGCCGCGATCCGCCCGCGCCGGCGTATCCCGACTAAGCCGAGCTTCAGCGCCAAGCGTGAGCGGGTCGAGAGCAAACTCCGGCGCTCCACCATCAAGGCTGGGCGCGGCCGGGTCGACGACGGCTAGGCGATGCGCCCGCTGCGCCCCGCCCCGGCGGACCCGGTCCCGGCGCTGCGTCAGGCCGCCCTCGAGCTTGGCTTCGATGCCGTCGGCTTCGCACCCGCCGATGGCGACCCGGTTTGGGGCGAGCGACTGGCCGCCTTCCTGGCCGCCGGGCGCCACGGCGCGATGGGCTGGCTTGCAGATACCGCCGAGCGTCGCGCCCGGCCAACCGCGATGTGGCCAGACGCGGTCAGCGCCATCGTGGTCGCGATGAACTACGGGCCGGAGGCTGATCCGCTCGCGACCCTGGCGCAGCCAGATCGTGCGACCGTGTCGGTCTACGCCCGCAACCGCGACTATCATGATGTGCTGAAGGTGCGCCTGCGGGTGCTCGCCCGCTTCATCCACCAGACCTGGGGGGCGGAGGTGAAACTGTTCGTCGACACCGCCCCCCTGATGGAAAAACCGCTGGCGGCCGCCGCTGGCCTCGGCTGGCAGGGCAAGCACACGAACTTGGTCGCGCGCAGCCATGGGTCCTGGCTGTTCTTGGGCTCGGTTTTGACCACCCTTGCAATCCCGCCGGACCCGCCGGAGCAGGATCATTGCGGCAGCTGTTCGGCCTGCCTCGACATCTGCCCGACGTCGGCGTTCCCAGCGCCCTATCAGCTCGATGCCCGGCGCTGCATCTCGTACCTCACGATCGAGCACGCGGGCCCGATCCCAGAGGAGCTGCGGCCCTTGATGGGCAACCGCATCTACGGCTGCGACGATTGTCTCGCCGTCTGCCCCTGGAACAAGTTCGCCCGCGCCACACCGCACGAGGCGCTGACCGCGCGCGCAGACCTCGGCGCACCCCGGCTTGGCGACCTCGCCACCCTGGATGACGCTGGGTTCCGCCAGCATTTCTCAGGCTCGCCGATCAAGCGGATCGGGCGGGCGCGCTTCATCCGCAATGTTGCGATCGCTGTTGGCAATTCCGGCCTGGCAGCCCTGCTGCCAACCGCCGCACGGCTAGCCGAGGACGCCGACCCGGTGGTCGCTGATGCGGGCGCCTGGGCGCTGAAAAGACTGCAGACAACCGCTTAACAGCGGGGCGCTGTTACGATACGGTGACGGTGGTGCCGGTTCTTGTTGGAACACCTCGCGATGTGTCGTTGGCTTGCGTATTCTGGTCGTCCAATGGCGATGGACAACTTGTTGTTCAAGCCCGGCAACTCCTTGATCCGCCAGTCGCTGTCGGCCCAGCGCTCGATTGTGCCCACCAATGGGGATGGCTTCGGCCTTGGCTGGTACGGCGACCTGCCGCACCCCGGCCTCTACCGCGACACCATGCCGGCGTGGAACGACGTCAACCTGCGCAGTCTGGCCGAGCAAATCCGCGCAACCGCGTTCTTCGCCCATGTCCGCGCGTCGACGGGTACCGCGACGACCCGGCTCAACTGCCACCCGTTCCGGTGGGAGCGCTGGTTGTTCATGCACAACGGCAAGATCGGCGGCTGGGGGTGCGTGCGCCGCGATCTGGAATACCAGCTGACGGAAGAATTCTATCCGCACCGCGAAGGCTCCACGGATTCGGAAGTGTTTTTCTACCTCCTACTCGGCAACGGGCTGGTGACCGACCCGCAGGGTGCCTTCCGCCGCACGGTCGCCCAGATCTTGGATGCCATGCAGGCGCACAAGGTCGAAGAACCCTTGCGCATCGCCTGTGCGGTGACCGACGGCCGGCGGACGTTTGCGCTGCGCTATTCGTCCGACACCCAGTCGCCCAGCATGTTCTACGGCAAGGGCTGCGACATCTGGGTGGATGATGGCGAGGTGCACTTTGATCCCGGTCGCGGCTGCGTGCTGCTGCTGTCCGAACCGCTCGACACGGTGTCTGACAGCTGGCGCGAAATCGCGGAAAGCCGCCTGGTGGTGGTCGAAGCCGGCCAGGTGACCGTGCTGCCGTTCAGCCCGGTCGTCGCGCGGCCGATGGTGGCCGCGCAATAGCCGTGATCCGCTGGGGCAGCAGGTGCGTACCATCGCAGGGGGGATGATGCGCATCTGGCTTTCCATTCTGCTGGCGTTTGGATTGGCGCCCCCTGCAGCCGCGCAAGCGCCGATCGAACGCCTGCGCGCGGAGCTCGGCACCGTGCGCTTGGTCACCGGCACGGAATACCCACCCTTTGTCGACAGTAGCCTGCCCGGCGGCGGGGTGTTGACCGCGCTGGTGCGCGAAGCGTTTCGCGCCGTCGGCATCCCGATCACCCTTGAGGTGATGTCATGGGGTGATGGATACCGCGGCGTTCGGGACGGCGCCTTCGACGCGACCTTCCCCTACTACGCGACCCGCGCGCGCCGGGCTGAGCTGCAGTTCTCCGCGCCGCTGTTCAATGTCGATCAATCGCTGTTCCAACGCTCGCCGCCGGCGATCACGTTTCACCGGCTGGACGATCTGATCGGTGCTCAACTGTGCAACCCCGGCGGCTATGCACCACCCCTCGGCGTGCAGCGGCTGGTCGATGCCGGTCAGCTGGTGGTGAGTGCGGCCCCCACGCCCCTGGATTGTCTGCAGCGCGTCGCCGCCGGGGGCCTCAGCGGCGTGATCCTGCCGCGGCTGCAAGTCCTCTCCTTGTTGCAGAACCTGCCGTTCGACTTGGCCGAGTCCGACACACCGGTGGAGCGCCGCTGGCTGCACGTCGCGGCCACCAACGCCAATCCGCGTGGTGCCCAGGTGCTGGATGCCTTCGCCCAAGGCCGGGCGGCCCTGGAACGGGCGAATGGCTGGAACCGGATCATTGTGCGGCACCTCGGCGTCGCGGTGCTGAACTGGAACCGCTTCCACCCGGCTGATCCGGAAGACGACTAGCTCAGTCCGCGAACACCACCGTCTTGCCGCCGTCCCAAAACACCCGGTCATCGAGGTGATAGCGAATGGCGCGGGCGAGCACCCGGCGTTCGATGTCGCGGCCCTTGCGCACCAGATCGTCTGGCGTGTCGCGGTGGCTGATGCGCTCCACGTCCTGTTCGATGATCGGGCCTTCGTCGAGGTCTGGCGTGACGTAGTGCGCCGTCGCACCAATCAGCTTCACGCCGCGGGCAT
>JAAFHH010000028.1 GCA_013297545.1 Alphaproteobacteria bacterium | reverse complement strand
CTGGATCGCGGACCAAGTGGCTGCCGGTGATCTCAGCACGGCGTTGGCCTACCGCGACCACCCCGATGGTGCCCGCAACCACCCGACGGACGAACATGTGCTGCCGCTGTTCACCGCCTGGGCCGCGGCCGGCGGCACCGCCGGCCGCCAGATCCACCGCAGTGCCGCCTATGGTGCGCTGCGTATGGATGCGTTCCGTTGGCATTGAGCCGGCATATGACAGTTTTTGTGTCATTGATGCTGGACAGGGCTGGGATCGAGCGTTTATGACCGCGGGGTGACCCCGGGGGCCGCCGCCAATGTCCACCGCAGACGCATCGATTGATACACTTGCTAGTTCATTGCAGATCAAAGTTGCGCGCCTGGTGCTGCAGCGATGCCTGGCGCTCGGCACCGATCCGACGTTTCGGTTGGTCGAGTCTGATCTTGCTGACGAGCTGGAGATTTCGCGCTCGCCCGTGCGCACAGTGCTCGGGATTTTGGCCGACCGCGGCCTGCTCGCAGCTGAGCCGCGCCACGGCTACCGGCCGCTGGTGCCGGCAGCGGAGCTCCGCCGCGCCCTCGACACCCTCGGTGTCTCCGAAGAAGACAGCTTCACCGACGCGCTGCTGGGCGATCGTGCGCAGGGCGTGTTGGCGGACGAGGTGTCGGAATCCGAACTCACCGAACGCTACGGCCACGGCCGCGGCCTGATCCGCCGGGTGTTGATGCGGCTGGCGTCTGACGGCTTGGTCGAACGCTCCAGCGGCCATGGCTGGCGCTTCACGGCGGATTTAGCCGATCGCAAAGCGCTGCAGGAAAGCTACCGCTTCCGGCTCCTGATCGAGGCGGCCGGCTTGACCCAGCCGACCTTCGATCTGCCGGAACGCCAGTTGCAGCTGTTGCGCGTGATGCAGCAAGATCTGATGGCGCGCGCTGGCGAGGTTGATGGGCCGACCTATTTCGAGATCAACCGCCAGTTCCACGATCAGCTGGCCGCCGCCTCTGGCAACCGCTTCCTCTACCAAGCCGTGCGCCAGCAATTGGCGGTGCGGCAACTGCTGGAGCGCACGCCCGTGCTGGCACTCAGCCCCGAGGTGGTGCGCACGCAAGCCGCGTCCCACCTCGCGATTTTGGATGCGATTGCCACAGGCGACCGCAAGCGCGCCGCACGCCTGATGCAGGTGCATTTGGCGGAATCGATCGCACCCTAACTTTTCCGGGGATGCCGGGCGCGGTGGCAGCGTACCGTAGGCTATGACCCCGACGCCTCAGGACGACATCAATATGCCTGCCCTGGTGGCGGGGGTGCCGGCGGCCTGGCGGCGGTTTGTCG
Source organism: Alphaproteobacteria bacterium (assembly GCA_013297545.1). GTDB lineage: Bacteria > Pseudomonadota > Alphaproteobacteria > Elsterales > Elsteraceae > RDXE01. Next base: position 12,617 of record JAAFHH010000028.1, on the reverse strand, counting down.
ATCGCTACGCCGGTGTGATCCACGCCGCTGTCCGCAATGCGGTTGCCGACAGTGGCCGCTCAATCGAGGATGCGACCGACATCGCGCAAGACGTGTTCGTGCGCCTGTGCAAGGACGATTACCGTCTGCTGCGGCAGTTCGATCCAGCGCGCGCCTCGATCGTCACCTGGCTGACCCTGGTTGCCCGCTCAACCGCGATCGACAAGCTGCGGCGCAAGCAGCACCGCACGGTGGATATCGACGACGCACCCGAAGCCGCGGTGGCGATCCCAGCGGTGGAACCGGAACACATCGCAATCCCGCCCGGCCTGTTGACCGGCCGGCAAGCGCTTGTTCTGGCCCTGCTCTACGACCAAGACCTCGACCCGGCCGAGGCCGCAGGTCGCCTGGGCGTCGATGTTCAAACCATTCGCTCAACCCACCACAAGGCGATGGTGCGATTGCGGCATCATTTTGGCACGGACGGGGATGGCACAGCCCCGACCCCCGTAGAACCGTCGAGGAGGCAGTCATGATCAACCGAGACGACCCGGAGGATCGCGCACTCTGGCGCACCTACCGCGCGGCGGCTCCCGCCGAGGCGGAACCCGATTTCATGGCGCTCGCCGCCTATGCCGAAGGCCGGCTGGAGGCGAGCGCCGCCGACGCGCTGGAGGCTGCGATCGCCCGGGACCCTGCCCTGCTGGCAGACGTCCGTGCCGCGCGCGCGGTTGCGCTCGGCGACGTCGCGGCGATCCCTGCCCCCTTGCGCACGATCCGCATGGCGCGCGCCCTGGTGGTGGAACCCCCGCCACCAGCCTGGCGCCGCGCGGTCGGCTGGACCTCGGTTGCCGCCGCGATTCTGTTGGTCGCAGCACTCGGCTTTGAATTTGGCGTCGCCACTGCCGACAGCCTGTTGCTGCGCGGCGATGGCGATTTGACCTTGGACCAGGATACCGTGCTGTGAGCGACTACGCCGATCTGCCGCGCCGGCCGCGGCGCTGGCTCTGGGTAGCACTTGGCCTGTCGGTCACGCTCAACCTCGCCTTCCTCGGCGGGTTCTTGTACCTGCGCGGCAAGGTCGATGGGGTGCGCGAGGGCGAGCGCCAACGCATCGCCGCGACGGCGCAGGACCTCGGCCTGTCGCAGAGCGAACAACAAAGCTTCGTCGAGCTTCGCCGGACCCTGGGCGAGACGACCCGGCGCCATCAGCGCCAACTGCAGGCCCCGAGTACTGCGCTTGCCCAAGCTGTCATGCGCCCGACCCTCGACCGGGCGGAGATTGACCGGCTGCAAGAGCAGATCTCGGCAATCCGCGCGGCCCAGCAGCGCGAGTCGAGCGCGCTGGTGACGGAGTTCACCCTCACCGTCGCGCCAGAGCGCCGCATGGCAGTGATCCAGTTCTTGCGCCAACGCGCCGCCAGCGCCGGGCCCGGTGGCCCACGCGGAGGTGGCCCGCCATGACCGACGCCCCTGTCCTTGATCCAGCGGAGTGCGAAATCGCCAAGCGGTCCGTGATGATCGCGGGTCACAAGACTTCGATCTCTCTGGAAACCGCCTTCTGGGCACAGCTGAAGCGCGCAGCCGCCGAGCGGCGGGTCAGCGTAAACGATCTGGTTACCACGCTCGATGCCAGCCGGCGCGGCAACTTGTCGTCCGCGATCCGGGTGTTTTTGCTCAATCACGCGCTGAGCGCGCGAGCAGCCGACGGTCGAGAGTAAGCACGCCGTCGCTCGGGACTGAGCCAACCCGCCAGCTGAGCTCGACCACCCGGCCGGATGCCGCCGTCGGGCGGACTTCCAAGCGCGCCTCGCCGTCGACGATGTCCAGCCGCACCTGTCCGAGCGCACTGCCGCCGAGCAGCCGGCTGAGCTGCACCTGATCGCCGATCGCGAGCATGACCTGACCGCGATCAAACATCGTGCTGCCCGCGGTCAGGGCTGCCAGCATAGCGGCTGCATCCTCGGCTGCGATCGCTTGGCCGAGCCGCTCAAGATCCAGGCCAAGCGTAAGCCCGCGCACCTGCGCTGCGAGCGCACTCGTGCTGCCAAGCCGGTGCGCGCCCTCGCCATCAAGCGTGCCGGTAGCACCGAGTGCCAGCACTGTTGGGTCCGCCAAGGTGGCGAGTGCCACCCCGTGCAGGACCACGGTGACGGCCGGTCCTTCCAACCCGGCGAGCTCTACAGTGCCGCCCGCACGCGCGCTGAGCGTCAGCGTGGTGCGGCCATCGCTCGCACTGCGACGCACGCGCCCGTTTGAGAAGCTGATCCCGCCCAGCGTGACGGCCGGCAGATCAACCTCCGCCCGCCAGAGGCCTGGCAGGGGGGCGAGACCCAGGCAGCTGACCAGGTCAAGCGGCAGCTCACACACTCGGGCGAGCGTGCCGGTCAGCGCCAGGTCACCCCCTACCCCGAGCGCCCAGGCGAGCGGGTCGTCCACCGTTCCGGTGCCGATCAGTGCTGGGCTGCGGATGGTCACGGCCAACCGGTCTGGCCCGCCGGTGCCGCGCAGTTCCAGGCCATCCTGATCATCCAGCAGACTGAGCGCTGCCGTGGGCGTGAGGATGCCATCAAGGGCGAGCACCTGCTGGCCGTGGGTCACGCTGCCGGCAAGGCTGGTCGCTTGCGCATCCGCGGTCAGATCAACCTCAAACCGCTCCGGTGCGGCGAAGCGCAGGCGCAGCTGCGGCGCGCCAGCCCGGCCGGCCAAGGTGCCAGCAGCCGTGATCGCCAGGCCCTGCACGGCCGCACTGGCCGCATCGAGGACAATCACGCCCGCTTCCGCACTGCCAACCAAGCGCAACCGCTCGATCGGCAGGCCTGCAACCGACGCCGATCCAACCGCGACGTCGAACGCGCCGCGCCAGCCCGGCATCTCCGCAGGCACTGCCGGCCAGGTTGGCAGCACCAGCTGATCGATGGTGCCAACCACATCAACCCGCCGATCGGCCAGCCGAATGGTGGCGTCGCCGGCGATGCGGCTCGCGCCCACACTGGCGTCAATGCCGGCCAGCACCGCGCGGGTCGCGGTGAGGTCGAGTGTCGCCACGGCAGCAAAGTCACGCGCCAGCGCATCGGGCAGGCTCGCCCCCGCACCCGTCAGCCAGATGAGGCTGCGGCGGATATCATCGCCGCCGAGTTCGATGCGCGCGGCTAGCCAGGGGACCGCGAGGTCGACCTCGCCGGTGCCCGCAAGCTCCACCCCGCCCGGCACAATCGCTTCAAACCGGTGGATCGTTGCCCCTGAGCCGGTGCGATCAAGCGTGAGGTTGACGCGGCGATAGACGTCCCCCTGCCAGCGCACACTCGCCGCCTCCAACACCAGCGCGACCGAGACTGCCGCCGGTCCTGGCAGCACCGGGCGGATCAGCCGATCAAGGTCGAGGCTGGGGGTGTTGAGGCTGAGATCAAGCTGCTTGCCCGCGAACTGCCAGCGCGCCGTGCCGCTGAGGCGACTGCCAGCCGCCAGCAGATCGATCGCGGTTGCAGTCAGCGTGGTGCTGGTCGCGGCCAAATCGATCGTGCCGGTCACCGCCCCGGCGCCGGCGAGACCGAGGGCTGCCAGCGCCCGCCCGGCGTCAGCCCGTTCGAGGTTGAGGCGACCCACCACCCGCTCAGCCTCGACCATGCCGGCAAAGCGCAGCACGCCGATGTCGGGGATGGTTGCCAGCGCGCTCAGCGCACCGCCGGTGGTGAGCCGCAGCTCGACGGTGGCAGCCGCACTGCGAATCAGCACAGCCACGCCTGCCGTATCAGTGGTGGCCGTCAGCGTAAGGTCCGCCAGCCGATCGCCCGAGGGCAACACGATGCTGGCAGCCTCGAGCCGCAGCTGCTGCACCCGGGCGGCGAGTGCCAGCGCCGTCGACAGCGAGAGCTCGGCACCGCGCGCGGTGAGCGTGTGCACGTCCAAGCGGCCGAGCAGCAGCGCTGCCACGCTTGGTGTGGCTTCAAACGCCGCCACGCGGCTGTCGCCCGCGACCAGCCCGGCACCGGTCAGCATCGGCCAGGGCCGGAACGACAGCTCCGCGCGTCCGACATCACCACCGATCGCGCTGGCGAGTGACCGGGCCGTGTGCTCCGGCGTCCAGGTGTCGATCAAGCGCCACCCGGCTGCTGCCAAGCCCGCGACGGCAATCACCAACCCAATCCAGAGCACGCGCCGCAACCGGATCCCTCCCGCTGGCCAAAACCGCGGTCAGTGTTGGAACAAAGGGCGGGAAAGACAACGTTCGTGTGCTTGAGTGCTGAGAAAACCGCTCAGCCGCGGGCGATGCGCGCAAGTTCAGTCATTGCGGCCTGGTCCAAGCGGGTAAAGCGGAACGAACACACCCGCTCCGCCGGGTCGAACCGACCGACCATGGCGACCGCCGTCAGCACTTTGCCGGGAATCGCCACGCGCACCGGCAGCTCCGTGCCCTCAGGTGCCGGAGGGGCTGGCATATGCAAACGCATGCCGCCCAGCGACCAATCCAGCGTATCAAACACCCCTTGGGGCAATTGCACGCGCAAGCGCGGCGCGCCAGCCGCGCGCCCCGCCGCGGCCCCCAATCGAGATGCCCGAACACTGCCGAGCAACTCCAACGCCAAAGCCTGTCTTGACCCGTCCATCGTCATCGCAATCCCTGCCGAACGCGCGCCAAGCATACAAACCATCGATGCGAGCGGCTGTGATGATCGTCACCATCGCTCCCACATTAGGGTTAAATTTTACGGAAATTTTTGCCTATGCCAATCGGCTTATGGTCGCGGGGCGGGCAGCAGACCGGTTTCGCGATACCAGCGCTGGGCACCGAGGTGCAGGGGGACGCGCACGCCGGCGAGCGCCTGGGCTGGCTTGGCATCCTTCGCCTCGACCGGTCCGCCGCCGAGCATGCGCAAGGTCGCCGGATGCCAGAGCGAGCGGGCGAGCTGGTAGACCAGCTCAACATCGCTATCCGCCGGCACAAACAATTGGGTGGGTGCGCCCACCGTGGTGCCGAGCGGCCCACCTTCCACCAAGGTGATCGGCATCTGGCGTGGCACAAGGTAGTTGCGGTCCGCGATTAGCCCCGCGGTTTGCGCGGCAGTGAGTGGGATCAGGCGCAGGCGCGGCCCGCCATTGATCCAGGGCTGCGGCCACGTCGCCAGCACCATGGCCGCGTGCACCCGGCCAGTTGCGACCGCGGCAACCGCGTCCTGAATGCTCATGAACCGCGCACGCTCCGGTGCAAAGCCAAGCGCCGGCACCAGATCGCGCAGCAAAGCCGACGGCTGGCCTTGGCCGAGCCCAACGGCAATGTCCTCTTGCAGCAGATCGGTGAGGTCGAGGGCGCCATTACCCTCCGCCACCAGCAGATGCAGTTCTTCGACAAACAAGGTGCCAACCGTGCGCAGCGCGGTCAGCGGGTTGTCCGGCTGTTCAAAACCGCGCAACGCGTCAGAGACTGAGAGCACGACGCCATCGATCTGGCGCCGGGTCACTTGTTCAAGCGCGTCCGACACGCCGGACAAGGCCTGCACGGCCGCGATCAGGCCCGGCACGCCGCAGGCCCCGCCGCGATCACACGGCCGCCCGCCGGGGGGATTGCTCAGCCCATTGGCGACCAGGCCCGCCACTTCAAACACCGGACTGTCGACCGCCGGTGTGCCAATGCGGAACATCTTGGCTTGTTGGGCCTGGGCCGGCCCCAGATCCAGACACAAGCCAGCGATCGCCACTGCTGCCAGAGCCGGGGTGAGACCACCGCGTCGCCGCCGAGACTGCATCGGGGACACCAGATCAGCGCGCTGCCAGACCCCCTATCGGACCAGTGCCGCTGTTCGATTCGTACGACTTATCATAGAACGATCAGTCCGCCGCCTCAAGAACACGCGGGGCCTATGTTGCAGAAAAACCTAAGCGTGGCCGAACGGCCACAGGCTAATCGGCTGCCAACGCGTCGCCGGGGTCCGCTGCCAAAAACCCACCGCTTTGGCGGCGCCAGAGATCAGCGTAGACGCCGCCCTTGGCCAGCAGTTCCTCGTGGCTGCCGTCTTCGACGATGCGGCCGGCATCCAGGATGATCAACCGGTCGAGCCGGGCAATGGTGGACAGGCGGTGCGCAATCGCGATCACGGTTTTGCCGGCCATCAAGCCATCGAGCTGATCTTGGATCGCGGCTTCCACTTCGCTGTCGAGCGCAGAGGTCGCCTCATCCAGCACCAGGATCGGCGCGTCTTTCAAAATCACGCGCGCAATCGCGATGCGTTGGCGCTGGCCGCCAGAGAGTTTCACGCCGCGTTCGCCAACATGAGCCTCAAACCCCCGACGACCCCGCCAGTCTTCCAGCTGCGCGATGAAGCCATCGGCGTGCGCCTGCTCGGCTGCGGCAATCACCTCCGCGTCACTGGCGGAGCGTCGGCCGTAGCGGATGTTCTCCGCGATCGATCGGTGCAGCAGCGATGTGTCTTGCGTCACCATCGCGATCGACTGGCGGAGCGATTCTTGGCTGACCGTGGCGATATCCTGGCCATCGACCAGGATCCGCCCGCCCTCCACCTCGAAGAAGCGCAGCAAGAGGTTGACCAAGGTCGATTTGCCGGCCCCGGAGCGCCCGACCAGGCCGATCCGCTCGCCCGGCCGGATCGTGAGGGTAAGGCCGTCGAGCACGGCGCGCTCCATCCCGTAGGTGAAGCGCACGTCTTCAAAGCGGATCTCGCCCTGAGAAACTTTAAGGTCGGGGGCATTCGGCTGGTCGGTCAGATCGTGCGGCACGGCGATGGTTTCCATGCCTTCTTGGACCACACCGATGTTCTCGAAGATGGCGGCGAGCTCAAGCGCCACCCAGCCGGACATGTTGGCGATCTGCAGGCAGAGCGGCAGCGCTGTCGCGACGGCAGCGACCGACAAGTCGCCCGTGCTCCACAGCCACAGCGACAGACCCCCCATCGAGGTCAGCAGGCAGGCGTTGATGGTCGCCAGGCCCCAGATGAAGCCAACGATCACCCGGTTGTGCGCCTGCATCGTGGTCAAGTGCGCGGTAATCGCTTCTTCGACGTGGTTGTCTTCGTCGCGCGCTTTGGCGAACAGCTTGACAGTCAGGATGTTGGTGTAGCTGTCGACAATCCGGCCCATCAGCATCGAGCGGACTTGGGACGATTCTCTGGCCCAGCGGTGCAGGCGCGGCACCATCCAGCGCAGCAGGCAGCAGTAGAGCACGATCCAGACCAGCAGCGGGATCATCAGCAGCGGCTCGAGCACCGCCAACACGGCGAGTGCCGCCGAGCCGAACACCAAGATGTACCAAACCGCGCGCACCGCGGCGATCACGGTCTCGCGCAAGGCATGGCCGACCTGCATCACCCGGTTGGCGATGCGGCCAGCGAAGTCTGCTTGGAAGAAGCTCCAGGATTGGCGCACCACGTGCCAGTGGCTCTGCCAGCGCACCATGCTGTTGCCGGCAGGTGCGACCGCACTGTTGCGCACCAGCGCGTCGAGCACTTGGACCGATGGGCGCACGACCAACAGCACGCCGGCCATGGCCGCGAGCCACGGCCAATTCTCCTGCAGGGCGGCTGCCGGATCGGGGGCAGAGATCAGCGCCACCACCCGGCCGATGAACACCGGGATCATCGCGTCTAAGCTGGAAACCACCAGGCCGGTTGCGAACATCGCCCCGTAGAGCGTGCGCATCTGGCGGATGAAGTGCCAATAGAACGCAAGCGTACCCGCGGGCGGCGCGCCCGGTGGCGGCGGGGCCGTGACATCAACGCGGGTCTCAAACCACCGGAACATTCAGGCCTCCTCGCGCCAGCAGAGCACGGTCGGCCGAAAAGGACCAGTCGGCTACTCGCCTTCGACGTCGAGCTGGGGGGCGGGCCGCGGTGCGTCCGGCGGCAGGTTGGCGCGCGCCTTCTCAACCGCTTGGTCGAGTTCGGCTTGGGCGCACAGACCCAGTTGCACCGGGTGGCGTGCCTTGATGTTCACGCTGTTCCAGTGGCCCTTGGTCTTGATCCGCTCGATCGTGTCCTTGGTGGTGCCGAGCAGCTTGCCGATCTGCCCATCGGACAGTTCCGGTGCGTTCTTCAACAGCCAGGCGATTGCATCGGGCTTGTCCTGGCGCTTGGTGATCGGCGTGTAGCGGCCACCGGTGCGGGTCTTGACCGGGGGCAGGACAACGTCCGGCACCTTCAAGGTCAACCGCGCCTTCGGATCGGCCGCGCAACGGGCGATTTCGGCTGCAGACAATTGCCCGTTCTGGATTGGATCCAAGCCGACAATGCCCTGCGCCACTTCGCCATCGGCGATTGCTTGCACTTCAAGGGCATGCAGCCCGCAAAATGCACCGATCTGTTCGAAGCTCAGCGTGGTGTTTTCCACCAGCCACACGGCAGTGGCCTTTGGCATCAACGGCAGGGCCATCATTCCTCCAGGTGTTCTTGCGTGTTGGCAATAGCCAAGCGCCCGCGGCAGCGTCGAAAAACGCGGCCGCGGTTAAGGGGTAGCAGAGGCGTGTCTACGGCACCAGCACGATCTTGCCGATGTGGCGCGAGCTTTCCATCATCCGGTGCGCCCCTTCGGCATCGCTGAGCGGGAACGTCGCGTGGATCACCGGCTTTACCCGCCCGCTCGCCAGTAATGGCCAGACTTTGGCTTCGAGCTCGCCGGCCATCTGGCCTTTCGCCTCCACCGTGCGCGGACGCAAGGTCGAACCCGTGATGGTCAGCCGCTTGGTCATCACCGGCAGCAAGGACACTTCGAGCTTCGCGCCCTGCAGGAAGGCGATCTGCACCAGGCGCCCGTCGACGGCAAGGGCTTCGATGTTGCGCTGGATGTAGCTGCCGCCGACCATGTCGAGCACGACGTCGACCCCGCGGCCTTGGGTCACTTCCTTCACCGCGGCGACGAAGTCTTCCGAGCGGTGATCAATCGCGCGGGTCGCCCCCAGCTTGGTGACCGGCCCGATCTTCTCCGGCCCGCCGACGGTGGTGATAACATGCGCACCAAAGGCGCTGGCGAGCTGGATTGCCGTGGTGCCGATGCCGGACGCCCCGCCATGGACGAGCAACCACTCGCCCGCCTGCAAGCGGCCGCGCTGGAACACATTGTGCCAGACCGTGAAGAACGTCTCCGGCAAGGCGGCTGCCTGCACCATGTCGAAGCCGGCGGGGATCGGCAGGCACTGCACGGCGGGCGCCACGCAATATTCCGCGTAGCCGCCACCCGCGACCAGCGCACACACGGCATCACCCGGGTGCCAGCGCTTGACCGCCGCCCCCACCGATACGATGCGGCCCGCCACTTCCAGGCCCGGCACATCGGGTGCGCCCGGCGGCGGCGGGTAGCGGCCTTCGCGCTGGGCGACGTCCGGCCGGTTGACGCCGGCGGCCTCCACCTTGATCAGCACCTCGGTCGCCGCGGGGCGCGGGAGCGAGCGCGGCTGCGTGCGCAGCACCTCCGGCCCGCCGGGATTGAGGATATCGACCACCAGCATGGTTTCGGGCAGCGGTTGCAGCATGGACCGGCTCTCAGGCAGAGTTCTGGATAGGAGTGGCCACCATAGAAAGCGGCGGAGCAAAACGCCATGGACGAAGACGCACCCGCGCCGCCCACCCGCCCGGTTGATCTCAGCCGGTTCAGCGTTGCAGATCTGAGCGCCATGATTGAGGATCACACCCGCGAGATCGAGCGCCTGCGCGCCGCGATCGCCGCCAAAACCGCCCACCGCAGCGGCGCCGACGCGCTGTTCAAACGCTAGCCCTTCGAGGAGACACTCCCATGTCGAGCACCGGCAAAACCGCCATCGTCACTGGCTCCACCAGCGGGATCGGCCTCGCCGTCGCCAAGGCCCTCGCGGCTGATGGCGCGCACGTGCTGCTGAACGGCTTCTTGCCGCCGGGCGTGACGGCGGATGCGCTGATCAAGGAAGTCGCCGCCATGGGCAAGGGTGTCAAGGTTGGCTTCAGTGGTGCTGACCTCTCGAAGCCCGCCGCGATTGCGGAGATGGTGGCGGCCGGCGAAGCACTCGGCGGGCACGTCGATATCCTGATCAACAACGCCGGCATCCAGTTCGTCGCCCCGATCCAAGACTTCCCCGAAGAGCGCTGGGACGCGGTGATCGCGATCAACCTCTCGGCCGTGTTCCACGCGACCAAGCGCGTGCTGCCCGGCATGCAGGCGCGCAACTGGGGCCGGATCGTCAATGTCGCCTCGGTCCACGGCATCGTGGCGAGTGCCGAGAAGTCGGCGTACGTCGCCGCCAAGCACGGCGTGATTGGCCTGACCAAAGTGACGGCGCTGGAAAACGCCACCCGCCAGATCACCTGCAACGCCGTCTGCCCGGGCTGGGTGCTAACCCCGCTGGTGCAAAAGCAGATCGACGACCGCGCGGCCAAGCAGGGCATCACGGTGGAAGCCGCGACCGACCAGCTGCTGGGCGAGAAGCAACCCTCCAAACGGTTTGTGACGCCGGAGCAGCTGGCGGCCCAGGTGGTGTTCTTGTGCTCGGAAGCCGCACAGGGGATGACCGGGGTGAACCTGGTGATGGATGGCGGGTGGACGGCGCAGTAGGGCGACCTGTGGTCCCACCAACCCTTGGCGCCGCGGTGTCGAGGGTGTAAGCACGGACGCGCGGCAGCGATGGTGGCGACGGTGGGCATTCCAGACGAACCAACATCCCCTTTTGATACTGACAACCCGCCGGAGCTGGCGGGGGACGCCGGCGCGGCGCTGGTGGTTGACCAGTCCGTGCCCGAATCCGTGCGCCTGGCCATTCGGGCCGCCGGGTTCACGCTCGGCGCGCTCGACGCACCCGATGCGCTGGCGGGTGTCGCCCCCTTGCGGGCTATGGACGATCTGCCCAACGGTTTGCCGCGCATTGCGGTGTTGAGTGCCCTTGGTTTCGACCAAGAGCTCGCAGCCCAGCGTGCGGGGGCGGTTGCCTGGATCACCGACGATGCGGATGCGGGCGATGTGGTGGCGGCGGCGTCCTGGGTTGATCGCACGGGTGCCGCCCGGCCGCGCCAGGTGCTGCTGGTCGAAGATCAGCTGTTCGTCGCCCAATTGGTCGCCCGCGCGCTGACCCAGCAGGGTCACCAGGTCGCGATCGCGGGCTCGGGGGCGGAAGCCTTCGCCATGCTCGAAGAGGGTGACCCGGACGCGCTGATCGTCGACCTCACCCTGCCGGACTGCAATGGGGCGGAGCTGGTCTCCGTCATCCGCCACCGCGGGCGGCTCGCTGCCACGCCGATCCTCTATCTTTCGGGCGAAGCCGACATCGGCCGCCAGCGCCTGGCCCTGCTGGCGGGCGGCGACGGCTTCATGAAAAAGCCGGCACCGCCGCCGGAGCTGGTGCGCTGGGTCGAAACCGCGACTGCTCGGCGTGACCGGCTGCTGCGGCATCTGCGCCACGATGGCTTGACGGGTCTGTTGGTGAACGCGGCGTTTCGCGAAGCCTTATCCCGGGCGATTGGGGCGGCCTCGCGCACCGGCACGCTGGTCAGTGTTGGCCTGATCGACGTGGACCACTTCAAAAAGGTCAACGACACCTACGGCCACGGCATTGGCGACCAGGTGCTGCGCCGCCTCGGCCGGATGCTGCGCACGGGCCGGCGCGCCGGGGATGCCGTCGGGCGGCTGGGGGGTGAGGAAATGGCGGTCTTGCTGCCGGGCTGCAACGCGCTCGAAGCGCATGTGGTGCTTGATGGCCTGCGCCGCCGCTTTGGCGCCGAACACTTTGAAGGCGGCAATGGCACGTCGTTCAGTGTCACCTTCTCCTCCGGCGTCGCCTGCTCGGCGCACGGAGCAACCGGTGACCGCATGCTGCGGGATGCCGATGTGGCGCTCTACCGCGCCAAACACGAAGGCCGCAATCGGGTGATTTTGGCCGACGGATCGAGGACAGATGCAATGAGTGTACGGCTCGCCGTGATCGGTGCCACTGGCGCCGTCGGCCGGGAAATTCTGCAAGCCCTGGCCGACCGGGACTTTCCGGTCGACCAGATCGTCGCCCTCGCCTCCGAACGCTCGCTCGGCGTCCAGGTCTCCTACGGTGAGGATCATGTGCTGGCGATCACGCCGCTCGATGGCTTCGACTTCACCGGCACCACGGTTGCGCTGTTCGCCGGCCTCGCCTCGGTCGCCAAAACCCACGCGCCGCGCGCCGTGGCGGCCGGTGCCTGGGTGGTCGACGTCTCGCCGGCCCACCGCATGGAAGCGGGCGTGCCGCTGATCGTGCCGGAGGTGAATGGCGACAGCCTCGCCTCGCCGCCGAAGAAGCGGATTGTCGCCAGCCCCTCGACCGGCGCGGTGCTGTTGGCGCTGGCGCTCAAGCCCTTGCACATCAAAGCAACGGTCAAGCGCGTGGTGGTGACGACGTTTGAGCCGGTGTCGGAAGCCGGCAAAGCGGCGATGGACGAACTGTTCCACCAAACCCGCTCGATCTTCGTGAACCAGTCGGTCGAGAAGAACGAGTTCACCAAGCAGATCGCCTTCAACGTCATTCCCCATGTCGGGGGGTTTGAAAGCGATGGGTCGACCGAGTCAGAGGCGACCCTACAGCGCGAACTGCGCAAGATCTTGGACCCGGACATCCCGGTCGCGGCAACCGCCGTGCGGGTGCCGGTGTTCCTGGGCCATGCCCAAGCGGTCCACGTCGAGTTGGTCGAGCCGTTGACGGCCGA
>JAAFHH010000289.1 GCA_013297545.1 Alphaproteobacteria bacterium | reverse complement strand
CTGAGCTGACAATAAACGTCACAGAAAGTATCGAAAAAGACAGCATAGTAATTCGAGCTAATTTGTCTCACTATGCTGAGAGACACAATGACGAAAAAGTGTCTTTTTTTGTTAGGGAGTTTCAGATCTCAGACGTCGCTCAGATTGAGGTGTGCTTGCATCAGGTTTTTAGGCTACCTCGCGTGCACCGGTTTCTGCACGACTTGTCCGAAGCCGCCTAACCCCCGCGACGCCGCCGCCCATTGACCAGGCCGGGCGCACCCGCGTCCAATCCCTTCATGCCCAATCGCCTCAGCCTGCGGGATCATGCCGACCGCGCCGCCCTGACGGACGAGCTGCACGCCCGCCCGTTTGCGCAGCTGGCTACTCCCGTGGTCGCGAGCTATGTCGCGTTTCTGACCGGCGAGGGCTCGGCCGCGGCCGACCGGGCGCATGCCGAGGCGCTGGCGGTGGCGTTGGGAGCGCCTTGGCCGGCTGACACCCGCGACTTTGCGATCTTCGGCACGGACGGCGTGCGTGTGCGGTGGGAGCGGCACACGGAGTTCACCTCCTACACGGTTTTCGCCGAGGGGCCAGTCGGCCCTGCCGCCCCCTTCGCGCGCGATCCGCTGACGCTGCTGCCTCCGGCTTGGCTCGCAGCCTGCCCGGGCGAGGTGATCGTTGCGACCCGCGTGGCGGTACTGGCACCAGACGAGCCGCTCGATGCCGAGGCCGTGGTTGCCCTGCTCGCCAGCGACCAGAACGCCGCCGCCCTGGTCTCCGGCGGGGACGCGGCGGTCTACACGGATTTTCGCATCCACGCCGATGGTGCCGGCCGCATCCTGATCGAGGATCGCGGCTTGCGCCCGCGCCAAGCCGGCCGGTTGGTGCAGCGCCTGACCGAGATTGAGACCTACCGCACGCTTGCCATGCTCGGGTTCCAGGTCAGCCGCGCGCTTGGCCCCGATCTCGGCCGGCTGGAGCAGAGCCTGGCGGCCGTGGCGGGCGCTATCACCTCCTCCATGGGTGCGGCCGACGACCGGGCCGCCCTCGATCGCCTGTCCGCCATCGCGGCCGAGGTGGAGCGCATCGCAGCCGACCACAGCTACCGCTTCGCCGCGACCCGCGCCTACCGCACCCTGGTCGAGCGCCGGGTCGAGGACTTGCGCCAGCAGCGCCTGGCCGGCTGGCAGACGATCGGCGAATTCCTCGACCGCCGCTTCGGGCCGGCCATGCGTACAGTCGACGCGGTGGCCGCGCGCCACCTGGCGTTAGCAGACCGGGTGCAGCGGGCGTCCACCCTGCTGCGCACCCGGGTGGATGTCGCCCTCCAAGAACAGAACCAAGCCCTGCTGCGCTCCATGGATGACCGGGCGGACGCGCAGCTGCGTCTGCAGCAGACGGTAGAAGGTTTGTCGGTGGTGGCGATTGGCTACTACCTGGTGGGATTACTCGCCTACCTCGCCAAGGCCGCGAAGGCGGCGGGGGTGCCGATCGACCCAGATCTCGCCGCCGGGGTGGCGTTGCCGTTGGTGTTGGGGGCGGTGTGGATTGGTATTCGAAGGTTGCGGCATGCGCTGAAGAAGGCGTGATGCGGGTTGTAGGCGGGCACTGTGGGTCACTATGCTAGCTGGGACCATGCACCCCGGGCGACCCTAGGCGCCCGCTGCTAGCAGGACACAATGACGGACAAGCCTCCGCCGCTGCGCACAGAACTTACACTTTATCACGGCACGATCGCGACATCTGCGGAAGTGATACTTCGCGACGGCGTCAACCTTAGTGCCTGCAACGCCGAAGCAGACTTCGGTCGCGGGTTCTACATGACGACGTCACCCTCCCAGGCTCTTGAGTGGGCGATTGAGCGTGCGACGCGCAGACGCCGCCGACGCCCAGCGAAGCCAGCGGTGCTTCAAGCCAGTGTGGGGATCACTGCGCTTGCGGATCTGCACATGCGGGCATTCGTCGGGCGTTGCCCCAATGATGCCGATGGACTTTGGGAGTTTGTGCGTTGGCATCGCTGGCACGGGCGTACGGACCCAGATCGGCGACCCAATATGCAGTTCGATATGGTGATTGGACCGGTCACGTCTCCTCGCCAGTCCGACCCCGAACACCGCATCGATCGTGGACTGTGGCTCGACTACGATCAAATCAGCTTTCACACGGCAGATGCGTTGCGACTTATCAACGGCCACCTGAAGCTGGTATAAGGCCTCATGGCAGACGCATGGCAACAAGGTGAGTTGGACGCGATCGCAGACGTGATGCAACGATTCGCGCGCGCCATCCCTGAGGACTTGGAGCGCGCGGGCGCCTCGCCCGAGGATATCGCAGATGCAGCCCGCGACCCGAAGGCGATCGTCGCCGAGATCACTGATGGCATGAAGTCAGAAGACATCGAGCGGATGCTGCACTTTGGCCCAATGACCTTGGCCCTGCAGTTCATCGGTGCGGAAGATCGAAAGATCGCGTTTGCAGCAGCCGCAGCGCCGTATAGGGAGTACTGGCTGGAGCGGGGTCCTCCCCACTATGGGGCCGCTGTTGCTCAGGTCGAGTCGACTGAAGTGCGCGCTACAGACCAACTTGACCTCGAAGCATCCCTAGAGGACTTGCGTGATTTCAGTGAACTGCCCGCAGTACCGTCGCGCATATCTAATGGGGCGGCAGCATTTGCACCATTTTGCAGAAAGCATCATACGGCGAAACAAAAATACTGAATTTAAGATTGATGCTTTCGAAGCAGCTTCTATGCTATCACAACCAAGATTTTCTGTAGACATAAGCAAGAAAAATGATCCCCACTCCATGAGTATCTTTGTGGAAGAGAGCAGCAGAGGGGATACCGCAGCCATCACAGCCCAGATGTACGAATACCAAGGCTCAGACTCAAACCACGCGCTAATTGGATCCTCTGGCCCGTTCATTCTGACGGATAAGCTTAGCTTCAATGCAGCGTTTGCGAAATTCAATGAAGCCGCTTGGTTTTCGAGCACCATCCGCAACTTGCTATTGGAGCCATTGCGCTCGGATGTGACTGACAGCGGTCAATAGCTTCAAAAGCTTTAGAAAGAATAGCACTCAACACTAGGTGTGGTCGGCCGCTTAAACATTCAACAACAAAAACTCCCGCTCCCAAGAACTGATCACCCGTAGATACACATCATACTCATGCTGCTTCACCTGCATGAAGCAACTGACGAACCGATCGCCCAAGATCTCCCGCAGCGGCTTAGACCGGTGCAGCTTCAGCAGCGCCTCTGACAGATGCCGCGGCAAGGTGTGCGCCCGCTCGTAGGCCGAGTCCAAGATTGGATCGGCCGGCTCCAGATCCTCGGTCATGCCGAGGTAGCCGCATGCGAGGGTCGCGGCGAGTGCCAAGTACGGGTTAGCGTCCGCCCCCGCCACTCGGTTCTCCACCCGCCGCGCAGCCGGGCTGGAGTTCGGCACGCGCAAGCCTGTCGTGCGGTTATCCCGCCCCCAATGGGTATTGATCGGCGCGTCGGAATAGCGCTGCAGGCGGCGGTAGCTGTTGACGTTGGGTGCCAGCAGCGGCATCGCGGCCGGCAGATAGGCCTGCAAGCCCCCCAAGAACGCCCGGAACAGCGGCGTGTCCTCGCCATTCGCATCGGCGAACAAGTTCCGGTCGGTGCCGAGCGCGTGCAGGCTCTGGTGGATGTGCATGGAGCTGCCGGGTTGGCGCTGCATGGGTTTGGCCATGAAGGTGGCGTAGACGTCGTGGCGCATGGCGGTCTGGCGGACGGTGCGCTTGAACAGCAGCACTTGGTCGGCGAGCGCCATCGCGTCGCCATGGACGAAATTGATCTCCATCTGTGCCGCACCCGCCTCGTG
Organism: Alphaproteobacteria bacterium; assembly: GCA_013297545.1. Classification (GTDB taxonomy): domain Bacteria; phylum Pseudomonadota; class Alphaproteobacteria; order Elsterales; family Elsteraceae; genus RDXE01. The sequence continues at coordinate 1,092 of JAAFHH010000289.1, read as the reverse complement.
GGCGAGCGTGTCGATATCGAGCCCTTGTGCTTCGCAGTGGTCGTAGATCTCTTCAAAAATCGGATCGAATTCGTTGACGGCATCGATGCCATAGGCCTGGCGACCGGTTTCCGGCCGACCGGAGCGGCCGATCGGGGGTTCCAGCGGATAGTCCGGATCAGTGTTCGGCTTCACCAGGTAGAATTCGAGTTCGGGCGCCACCACCGGCTGCCAGCCGCGCTCATGATAGCGGTCGAGCACGCGGCGCAGCACGGCACGCGGGCTGATATCGACCGGGCTGCCATCGGCGTAGAAGCAATCCGCAATCACCTGGGCGGTCGGCTCGCGATACCACGGCACCAGGCGAATGGTCGCGGGGTCGGGGCGCAGGTAGATGTCGGCGTTGGCCGGGTTGGTGACGTCCTCATCCGGCGGATAGCCGCCGTCGATGGTGGTGACGAAGATCGCTTCCGGCAGGCGCAAGCCGCGGTCACCCACACTTTCAAGGAACTTCTTCGCCGGCAGGATCTTGCCGCGGGCGATGCCGTTGAGGTCGGGCACCATGCATTCCACCTCCGTCACGCCATGCTCGGCGAACCAGGCGGCGAAGTCGGTCATGGCGGTGGGGGGGGTGGACATCGGGTGGTGCTCCTTCCCCGGTGTTGTGCCTGACTTGCCCTGGCGCGGCCAAGCCGATACCTCCACGCCCATGGCAATCGCCGATCCTTGGTATCGAACCGCCGCCCCAGACTTGGCGCTGGCCCCGCTCACCCGCGACCTCCGCACCGATGTCGCGATCATCGGCGGTGGCCTGTGCGGGCTCGCGGCTGCCGTGACCGCCGCTGGCAGCAACCCGGTACTGCTAGAGGCTGGGCGACTGGCCGATGGCGGCTCTGGACGCAATGGCGGCCAGGTCGTGCCGGGCTGGAACCCGGGGCCGGCAGACTTGATCCAACGCCTCGGCCAGGATCACGCGCGCGCGATGATGGCGATTGCCGAAGCCGCGATCGATTGGGTTCGCGACCGGGTCGAACCAGAGCAGTGGCAGGCGGGCCACCTGATTGCCGCCGTCCACCCCCGCCATGTCGCTGCATTGGAGCGTGACGTTGCAGC
>JAAFHH010000288.1 GCA_013297545.1 Alphaproteobacteria bacterium | reverse complement strand
TCTCGCCGGGCAAACACCTCCGCCACCGCCTGGGCGATACCGCCCCAGCCAATCAGCGCGATCCCAGTCATCAGGTCCCTCCTGGTGTCAGCTTGCCGACCAGTGCAGTGACTGGCTAGGGTTGGCGCTACGCTGTCCATGAAATCGCTGCTGGGTCGAGACATGATCACCATACGCGACGCGAAGGCCAACCTGTCCCGCTTGGTGGCCGCACTTGAACGCGATGGCGGCGAGGTGATCATTACCCGCAACGGCAAGCCAGCTGCACGGTTGATTCCCTTCGCCGCATCGCCGCAGACCGTCCGGATCGGGGTTGCCCGGGGTCGCTTCCAGACCCCGGAACCCGATGCCGCATGCGAAGCGGAAGCGGCTGAGCTGTTCCTGCGCTCTGGGATGCAATAGGCGCTGGGTTGATCCGCCGCGCCGCTTACGGGCCGTTGGTGCGGGTGGTCTAGCCCCTTGCACCCGGACCGAGGGGTCGTCATCGTAACGCTATGACCATTACGATCATTGGCGCCGGCGCGATCGGCGGACTGGCTGGGGCGTGGATGACGCGCGCCGGCCACACTGTCACCTTAGTGGATAGTTGGGCCCCGCACATCGAGGCGATGAAAGCCAATGGCTTGCGCGTCGATGGCGTGCGTGGCCCCCACCAGTTTGACGTCACCGCCCTGCATCCGGGTGAACTCACCGGTCCGCTGGATGTGGTGTTGATCGCGACCAAGTCGCAGCACGCCGAAGCCGCTGGTCGGTTCGTGGCACCCTTGTTGGCGCCCGACGGCGTGGTGGTCTCGTTCCAAAACGGCTTCAACGAGCCGATGCTGGCAGACGTGCTGGGCGGCGCACACCGGGTGATCGGCTCGATCCCGAACTATGGCGGGGCGCTGGTTGATCCCGGTCACATCGAATTTGTGCACGAAGGGCCGATTCAGCTGGGCGAATTCGCCGGGCCGCGCACGCCGCGGATCGCAGCACTGGCGCAACAGCTGTCCGCGCTCACCGAGGTGCAGATCTCGGACAATATCTGGGGCCAGATCTGGGCGAAGGAAGTCTACGCCGCGCAAGTGGTGTTCTCCGCCCTGGTTGATGCCCGCATCCGCGACACCTTGGGGGTGGAGCGCTACGCCCGCATCGCCGGTGCCGTCGTGAAAGAAGCGCTTGAGATCGCGGACGCCTGCGGCATCGCGGTCGAAGCGTTCGATTTCTTTGATCCCGCCAACTACCGGGTGGTGACCGCGGCCGACACGCGCAAACTGCTAGACAATATCGCCCACGCGATCTGGTTGCTGAAGAAAGACCAGAAGCCCGGTGGTCATGTGTTCAAAAAGCAGGGCTCTGGCATCTGGTGGGATATCGTCTACCGCAAGCGCGCCTCTGAAGTGCGCTCGTCTTCCGGCAAGCTGATCGACTACGCGAAAGCAGCCGGCGCCGACCATCGGCTGAACGCCAAGCTGTCTGACATGATCTACGAGATCGAGGCTGGCACCCGCCCGCTCGGCTATCCGAACTACGATGAACTCGAAGCCTTTGTCCGCGCCTGCGGTAAGGAGTTGCCATGACCGCGAAGTTGGGTGTCGGTGTCCTCGGCACGTTCGCCTGGGCAAACAAGGCGCATCTGCCGGGCTACGCTGCCCATCCTGGTGTCGACCTGGTCGCCGTGTGCGACGTGGTGCCGGAACGCGCCGAAGCCGCGGCCAAGCAGTTCGGTGCCCGCAAAGTTTACACCGACCACCGCGCCATGCTGGCGGACCCTGAGATCGCCATGGTCGATGTCTGCACGCCCACCGACACGCATTTGGCGCTGTCGTACGAGGCGATTGCGGCCGGCAAGCACGTCTTGTGTGAAAAGCCGCTGGCCCACCGTGCGGAAGACGCGTTTGCCTGCGCGCGGGCGGCCGAAGCCAAGGGCTTGCGCACCAAGATCGGCTTCACCTTTCGCTACTCGCCGGCGATCCGCCAGATCAAGGCGTGGGTGGCAGATGGCACGCTCGGCCAGATTTTTCACATCCACGGCTTGGAACAGAACAGCCAGTTCCTCGACCCGACCTTCCCCTTGCGCCAAGTGCCGGCCGGAGCGGATTTCGCCAAGTTGATCCCGATGTCGATCGTCGGCTACGGCTCGCACCTGGTTGATCTCATGCGCTGGGTCGGCGGCGATTTTTCCGCCGTGGCGGCGACCATGAGCAACTTCGTGCCGGAGCGCATGGTGCGCGGCTATGACGGCCTGCAGCGCATCGCGTGTGAGGATGGCACAGCCGCCCTGGTCGAATTCACCGGTGGTGCCCACGGCATGCTGCAAACCTCCTACATTGCGGTTGGCAACTACCCGGGCATTGAGCTGCGGGTCTACGGCTCTAAGGGGGCTGCGGTTGCGCGCTTGGTGACGGAACGCGGGATCGCTGAGACCCTGCATCTGGCGCGTGCCGACGCGGTTGAGTTTGAGCCGGTGGTGCTGCCAGCATCGGTCTATCCGCCGGGCACCGACCTCACGACGCCGTGGCCGGAACTCTACTACCGCAACCTGGTGCGCTACTTCGTCGACGAGATCATTGAGGGTCGGCCGCCGGAATCCACCTTCCGCGACGGCGCCAAAAGCCAAGAGATCGTGAACGCAATCAGCCTCGCCCACGCCGAGCGGCGCTGGGTGTCCCTGCCGCTCTACCCCGATGCCTGAGGCGGTCCACGCGCTGGCGCAGCGCTTTTTGGCCGATCACGCCGATCGCCGACCGGTCGACGCGACCTTCATGGGCCTGCCCGGTCACAATCACCGCCTGCCCTCAACCGATGCCGATGCGCCGGCCGACGAGGCTGCAGCCCTCGCCTGGTTCGCGGCCGAGCTTGCCGCCTGTCCACCACCGACCACCTCAGCCGGGCGCATCGAGCACGCACTGCTGGACAGCTGCCTGGCGGAGACCACCCTCGCCCTCGAGGTCCGGCCGCGCTGGAGCGTGCCGACCTTCTATACCGGCGAGGTTGCTTTCGGCCTGATCAGCCTGTTGCTGCCAACCGCACCCCCCGATGCCGCCGATGCGCTGGCAGCCCGGCTGCAGGCGGTGCCCGTGTTTCTAGCCGGTGCCCGCCATCATCTGGTCGCCGCCGATCCCGACTGGGTGACCCGCACCACCCGCGAAGTGGCAGCGATCCAGCGCCTGCTGACCGAGGGCTTGCCGCTGCACCCGCTCTGGCGCCCGACGTTGGTGCGCCCGCGCGACGAGGCACTCAGCGCCCTGGCTGCCTTCGCAACCACGCTGGCTGTCCTGCCGCCAGCCCCGGTCGCGATTGGGCGCGCTGCGGTCGATACGCTGCTGCGGCGGGTACACCGGCTCAACCTCGATGCGGACGCGGCAATCGCGTTCGGCGAAGCGGAATTCGCCCGCCAGACGGCCGTGTTAGCACAGGCTGCCCGGGCGATCGATCCGACCCGCACGGCAGCTGAGCAATTGGCCGCCCTCGCGACCCAACACCCGCCGCTGGCGGACATCCCCGCCTGCTACCCGCGCTGGCACGAGCGCGCGATGGCGGGCGCAGCTGCTCTGGTCACGCCAGCTGCGGGCTACGGCCTTCAGTTCCCAGTGCTGCCGGACTGGGCAGCAGCAGCAGCACCCGATCTTTACTTCCTGTCCTACCGCTGCCCGCCCGCGTTTGCCGCCGGGGCTGGCAGCACCTATTGGACTGCGCGGCCGAGCGACAGCGATGCCTACCGGGCGTCTCAAGCGACGGTCACGATCAAGCAAACCCACGCGGTGCACCACGGCAGCATCGGCCACCACACCCAGAACGCCCGTGCGCGCGCGGCCGGCTCGGTACTGGCACAGGTGGCTGGCACTGATGCCGCCGCCGGCATCGCGTTCCTGGCCGCTGGCACCATGGTTGAAGGCTGGTCGTGCTACGTCATGACCCTGATGGACGAGGTGGCAGACTTCTACACGCCCGCCGAACGCCTGGCCTTGATCCAAAGCGAACGGCGCAACGCCGCATCGATCATCGCGGACTTGAAGCTGCACACCGGGCAGTGGTCACTCGCCGAGATGCGGCGCTTCTACCAGGACGAAGCGGGCTTTCCCGCCGCCCGGGTCTGGTCGGAGACCACCCGCAACGCGCTGTTTCCAACGAGCCGCGCGATGTACTACCTCGGCACCGACGCGGTCTGGCGGGCGCGCAGCGCGTGGACGGGTTCAACCCGCAGCTTCCACGACGGCCTGATCGGTGCCGGCCACGTGCCGATCACCCTTGCGATCCAAGAGCTTCAAGCGACCAGCGGGGCACCCTCAGCCACGCGCGTCGCGTAGTGGCAGGCGGCCCAATGGTCGGGCCCGAGCGACACCACCGGCGGTGCCGTCGCGCGGCAGAGATCCGTCGCCATCGGGCAGCGCGGGTGGAACCGGCAGCCACTGGGTAAGGCGGCGGCCGAGCCCGGCTCGCCCTGAAGGCGAATGCGCTCACGCCGCACGCCCGGGCGATGGTCCGGCACTGCAGCGACCAGAAGACGCGTGTAAGGGTGGCCCGCACGGCTTAGCAAAGTCTCGGTCGGGCCAGACTCCACCAACGCGCCGAGGTACATCACCGCGACCCGCCGCGCGACCGTGCGGGCAACCGCCAGATCGTGGGTGATGTAGAGGTAGCTAATGCCAAACGCGTCGCCGAGCCGCCGCATGGTCGTCATCACACCGGCGCGGACGGACACGTCCAGCATGCTCACCGGTTCATCGGCCACCACCAGCGCTGGCTCCAACACCAGCGCGCGGGCAATCGCGATCCGCTGCAGCTGACCGCCGGAGAGATCGGCCGGATAGCGATCGATGAATTCGGCAGGGTTGAGTTCCACCGCGGTGAGCGCTGCCACGACGCGGGCCGGTCGGTCGGCTGCTGAGCCAAGCCCGTGGATCGCCAAAGGATCCGCAATCGCACTGCCGACGGTGCGCCTGGGGTCCAG
>JAAFHH010000287.1 GCA_013297545.1 Alphaproteobacteria bacterium | reverse complement strand
TCCTGACCAAGGAAGAAGGTGGCCGTCACACGCCGTTCTTCTCCAACTACCGGCCGCAGTTCTATTTCCGCACGACCGACGTGACGGGGATGATCAAGCTGCCGGAAGGCACGGAAATGGTGATGCCCGGCGACAACATCTCGATGGAAGTCGAGCTGATCGCACCGATCGCCATGGATGAAGGCTTGCGCTTTGCAATCCGCGAAGGCGGTCGCACCGTCGGTGCGGGCGTCGTGGCGAAGGTAATCGCCTAACAAGCAGTCATGGAAGACCCGCGGGGGAGCCAACCCCCGCGGCGTTCCGGAGACGTAGGACAATGGACAGCCAGAATATCCGGATCCGCCTGAAGGCGTTCGATCACCGGGTGCTCGACCAGTCGACATCGGAAATCGTGTCGACGGCCAAGCGCACCGGGGCGCGCGTTCGCGGCCCGATCCCGCTTCCGACCGAGATCGAAAAGTTCACGGTCAACCGTTCGCCGCACGTGGACAAGAAGAGCCGCGAGCAGTTCGAGATTCGCACGCACAAGCGCCTTCTCGATATCGTCGACCCGACGCCGCAGACCGTGGACGCGCTGATGAAGCTCGACCTCGCCTCTGGTGTCGACGTCGAGATCAAGCTGTAAGGACGGCTGCCATGCGGACGGGACTTATTGCACAAAAGCTGGGCATGACCCGGCTGTTCACCACCGAAGGCCAGCATGTGCCGGTCACGGTGTTGAAGGTGGACGCGAACCAGGTGGTGGCACAGCGCACGGTCGAACGCGACGGGTATACCGCGCTGCAGATCGGTGCCGGCACCGCCAAGGTGAAGAACGCGACCAAGGCCGATCGGGGCCACTTCGCCAAGGCGAAGGTGGAACCGAAGAAGAAGCTGGTGGAATTCCGGGTGTCGGCGGATGCGCTGATCGATGTGGGCGCCGAACTGTCGGTTGAACACTTCGTCGAAGGCCAGTTCGTCGATGTTACGGGCACGACGATCGGTAAGGGCTTCGCTGGCGTTATCAAGCGGCACAACTTCGGTGGCTTGCGCGCAACCCACGGCGTGTCGGTGTCGCACCGCTCGCACGGGTCGACGGGTAACCGCCAGGATCCGGGTCGTACCTTCCCCAACAAGAAGATGGCCGGTCACATGGGTGCCACCCGTGTCACCACCCAGAACTTGAAGGTGGTTGGCACTGATGCGGATCGCGGCTTGATCCTGATCAAGGGCGCAGTGCCGGGCTCTGAAGGCGGTTGGGTGTTGGTGCGTGATGCGGTCAAGCGCAAGGCGCCGGCAGATCTGCCGTTTCCGGGCAAGGTGAAGGTGGCTGCGGCCGTGGAGACCTCCGATGCAAGTTAACGTCGTCAATCTCGGCGGCGAGACAGTCGGCACGGTCGAGCTGAACCCGGAAGTGTTCGGCTTGGAACCGCGCGGCGACATTCTCGACCGTGTCAGCCAGTGGCAGCTGGCCAAGCGCCGCTCGGGCAATCACAAGGCGAAGGGCGTGTCGGAAATCTCCGGTACGACCAAGAAGCCGCACGCTCAGAAGGGCACGGGTCGTGCTCGTCAGGGCTCGCTGCGCTCGCCGCAGTTCCGCGGTGGTGCGGTGATCTTCGGGCCAGTGGTGCGCGATCACGGCTACCAACTGCCCAAGCGCATCCGCACGCTCGGTCTGAAGACCGCGCTGTCGGTGAAGCATGGCGAAGGCAAGCTGTTCGTGCTGGACAGCCTGACCCACGCTGGCAAGACCAAGGAACTGGCGGTCACCCTCGACAAGCTCGGCTGGTCCTCAGCCCTGTTCATCGATGGTCCGGAAGTTGATGCGGGCGTCAAGCGGGCGGCGGCAAACCTGCCCTACGTCGATGTGCTGCCGCAGCAGGGGGCGAATGTCTATGACATCATCCGCTGCCGCGCGTTGGTGCTGACCAAGGCAGCCGTCACGCACCTGGAACAGCGCCTGACGGCGGAGATCAATCGATGAGCGCGCCCTACAAGACCAAGGTGCAGTTGCCGAAGGAGCGCATGTACGATATCGTGCGCGCCCCGGTGATCACCGAGAAGGCAACCATGGTGACGGAAGCGAATTTCGTCACCTTCGAAGTGGCGTCGGATGCGACCAAGCCTGAAATCAAGGCGGCGGTTGAAGGCCTGTTTGGCGTGACGGTGTTGCAAGTCAACACCATCACGGTGCACGGCAAGCGCAAGCTGTGGCGGGGACGTCCTGGCCAGCGCTCCGATTGGAAGAAAGCGATGGTCAAGCTGGCCGAAGGCCAGACCATCGACGTGACGACGGGGATCTGACGCTATGGCGCTCAAGAGCTTCAACCCGATCACTCCCTCGCAGCGCGAACTGGTCCTGATCGACCGGTCCGAGTTGTGGAAGGGTAAGCCGGTCAAGGCCCTCACCGAGGGCAAGACCGGTAATGGTGGTCGTAACAATCACGGACGCATCACTGCGTTCGGTCGCGGCGGTGGCCACAAGCAGCGCTACCGCCTGGTGGATTTCAAGCGGCGTAAGTTCGATAGCCCGGCGACGGTTGAGCGGCTGGAGTATGACCCCAACCGCACGGCGTTCATCGCGCTGATCTCTTATGCCGATGGCGAGCAGGCCTACATCCTGGCGCCGCAGCGTTTGAAGGCGGGCGATCAAGTCGTCGCCGGCAACCGCTGCGACATCAAGCCGGGCAATGCCATGCCGCTGAAGAACATGCCGGTTGGCACCATCGTCCACAATGTCGAGCTGAAGCCCGGCAAGGGTGGCCAGATGGCGCGCGCTGGTGGCACGTACGCGCAGCTCGTTGGTCGTGACCAGGGCTACGCGCAGCTGAAGCTTGCCTCGGGCGAGCTGCGGTTGGTGCGCGGTGATTGCATGGCGACAGTGGGTGCGGTGTCAAATCCGGACCAGTCGAACCAGAACTATGGTAAGGCTGGGCGCATGCGCTGGCTTGGCCAGCGTCCGTCGGTTCGCGGTGTCGCCATGAACCCGATCGACCACCCGCATGGCGGTGGCGAAGGTCGGACCTCCGGTGGCCGTCACCCAGTGACGCCGTGGGGCAAGCCGACCAAAGGCAAGAAGACTCGTAGCAACAAGAAGACGGATGGGTTGATCATTCGTCGTCGCACAAAGTAACGGGGGCCAACGTGGCTCGTTCTGTCTGGAAAGGTCCGTTTGTCGACGGATACCTCCTGAAGAAAGCGGAAAAGTCTCGCGCAAGCAGTCGCAACGAGGTCATCAAGATCTGGTCGCGCCGCTCAACGATCCTTCCGCAGTTCGTCGGGCTTACCTTCGGCGTTTACAACGGCCAGAAGTATATCCCGGTGTTGGTCAACGAGAACATGATCGGACATAAGTTCGGTGAGTTCTCGCCCAGCCGCACCTTCCACGGCCACGCGGCCGATAAGAAGGCGAAGAGGAAGTAGCGCGATGGGCAAGGAAAATAACCCGCGCCGGCTTGGGGAAACCGAAGCTCAGGCCGTGCTGCGCAATCTGCGCGTCAGCCCACAGAAGCTCAACCTCGTCGCGCAGATGATTCGCGGCAAGGCAGCCAATAAGGCGTTGGCGGAGCTCACCTTCTCGAACCGGCGCATCGCGCAGGACGTCAAGAAGGCGCTGCAATCGGCGATCGCGAATGCGGAAAACAATCACCAGCTTGACGTAGACAAGCTGGTGGTTGCTGAAGCCTTCGTCGGCCGGTCGATGGTCATGAAGCGCTTCCACGCCCGGGCCCGCGGCCGCGGCGCGCGGATCGAAAAGCCGTTCAGCCATCTGACGGTGATCGTCCGCGAGCGTGCGGACAAGCAGGAGGCTGCGTAACATGGGTCAGAAGGTTAATCCGATCGGCCTGCGGTTGGGCATCAACCGCACGTGGGACAGCCGCTGGTACGCTAACCGCGACTACGCCAAGCTGCTGCACGCCGATCTGCAATTGCGCAACTACCTGTTCCGCAAGCTTGCCAGCGCTGGCGTCAGCCGCGTCGTGATCGAACGGCCGGCCAAGAAGGCGCGGTTGACGATCCACACGGCCCGTCCCGGCGTGATCATCGGCAAGAAGGGCACGGATATCGAAAAGCTGCGGTTGGACTTGTCCAAGCGCACGGGTGCTGAGGTCAACCTCAACATCGTCGAAATCCGCAAGCCGGAAATCGATGCCAAGCTGGTCGCCGAGTCGATCGCACAGCAGCTGGAGCGCCGCGTGGCGTTCCGCCGGGCGATGAAGCGGGCGGTGCAGTCGGCGATGCGGTTGGGCGCACAGGGCATCCGGATCAAGTGTTCCGGTCGTCTCGGTGGGGCCGAAATCGCCCGCATGGAATGGTACCGGGAAGGCCGGGTGCCGCTGCACACGCTGCGCGCCGATGTCGACTACGGTACGGCCACGGCGCACACCACCTACGGCGCCTGCGGCGTCAAGGTGTGGGTGTTCAAGGGCGAAATCCTGGCGCACGACCCGATGGCGCAAGACAAGCGCGCCCACGAACAGCAGCCGGCGCGCTGAGGAAGGTGAGCGATGCTACAGCCAAAGCGCACTAAGTACCGCAAGGCCCACAAGGGTCGTATCCATGGCGTCGCCAAGGGTGGTACTGCACTGAACTTCGGCGCCTTCGGTTTGAAGGCGCAAGAACCGGCGCGGATCACCGCCCGCCAGATCGAAGCCGCTCGTCGCGCCCTCACGCGCCACATCAAGCGGCAAGGTCGGGTGTGGATCCGGGTGTTCCCGGATGTGCCGGTGTCGACCAAGCCTGCCGAAGTCCGCATGGGCTCGGGCAAGGGGTCGCCGGAATTCTGGGTGGCCCGGGTAAAGCCCGGCCGCATCATGTTTGAGATCGACGGTGTGCCGAAGGAACTCGCCGAGCGCGCGTTCGAATTGGCCGCCGCGAAGCTGCCGATCAAGACGCGCTTCGTGCAGCGTATCGGTGAGGAGGCGTAACGCCATGAAGGCCACAGACCTCAAGGCGA
>JAAFHH010000286.1 GCA_013297545.1 Alphaproteobacteria bacterium | reverse complement strand
CTACATGGAGGCCGGCCGGGCGATTGGCCTGCCGGATCATGTGCTGATCTGGCGTTACCTCACGCTCAACTGCATCTCGTCGATCTTCGTGTTCTTGAGCCTGCGCTTTGGCCAGATCATCTTGCTTGGCGCGGGCCTGTCGTTCCTCGGCTTGGGGGCACGCCCACCGACTGCCGAGCTCGGCATGATGGCCGCCCAAGGCCGCGACTTCTTGTTCATCGCACCGCACGTCGCGACCATTCCATCGGTCACGATTTTTGTGCTGGTGCTTGCGTTCAACCTGTTGGGGGATGCGCTTAGGGACGTGCTGGACCCACGCCTCAGCGCTTGAGAGGGAGAAAGACTATGCAGACATCACGATGGCGCCTGGGCGCCCTGGTTGCAGCCCTCGGGCTCTTGACCGCGGGCGAGGCCTTCGCCCAAGCCCGCACGCAAATCACCATTCCGCGCGAGGTCGATGCTGATCGCTACGATCCGCACCGCTCAACCGCGCGGGCCGCTGGCGAAGTGATCCACCTGATGGCGGACACGCTGGTGACCTTGGATTGGGATCTGAAAACCGTGAAGCCGGGCCTGGCGACGGAGTGGTCCTCCACCCCGGACGGCCTGACCTACACCTTCAAGATCCGCGATGATGTGAGCTTCTGCAGCGGCCGCAAAATGACCGCAGCGGACGCCGCCTATTCGATCACCCGCTGGGTTGATCCGGCGACGCGCTCCCCGGTCGCCTGGCGCGCCGGCAACGTGAAGCGCGTGCATGCCCCGGATGCGACCACGCTGGTCTATGAACTCAATGAGCCGCATTCCGAACTCTTGTATCAGCTCAGCCTGTTCTTCGGCGCGATCATTGACAAAGACAGTGTCGACACGCTCGGCCAAGACTTCGGCGTGCGCGGCTTCAACGGCACCGGTCCCTATTGCTGGGTCGAATGGCAGCCGCGTTCGCGCATGGTGCTGCAGCGCAATCCGAACTACCGCTGGGGTCCGCCGATCTACCAGAACCGCGGTCCGGCCAACATTGAACGCATCGTCTGGACGATCCTGCCGGAGGAAAACGTCCGCACTGGCGCGCTGCTCGCGGGTCAGGCGGATATCACCCAGTACGTGCCACTCTCAACCCTGACGCAGCTGCGCCAGAACCGCAATCTGACGGTCGTTCAGCCGGACAATTACTTCTGGCTTTACTTCATCGGCTTCAAGATCGACAAGCCAAGTGTCAATGATCCGCGCGTGCGCCGGGCGATGAACCATGCGGTGGATCAGCAGGCGATTGCGAATTCAGTGTTCTTCGGCCACGCCAAGCCTGCCACCACCTATGTCGCCCCCGGTGTGCTGGACTTCTATGAGGGCGTAACCCAGGTGGTCGCGACCTATGACCCGGCGGCCGCCAACCGCCTGCTCGATGAAGCGGGCTGGGTGCGGGGTGCCGATGGCATCCGGGTGAAAGACGGCCAGCGCTTGAGCGTGCTCACCTACGGCTTCACCGGCCAATGGCAGCGCATCATGGAAGCCGTGCAGGGCGATTTGCGCCGGGTTGGCGTCGACATGCAGATCCAGCTGTTTGACGCCACGATCGCCTGGGGCCGGCTCGCGACCCAGGAATTCGATGCGTTCGGCATGAGCTTTCCCTACGTCTCGGCCGGGGATGCGCTCAACCTCTACTTCCAAGCCCGCAACACGCCAACGCCGAACCGGATGAACTGGCGCAACGAACAGACCGATGGCTGGCTGCGCGAAGGCCGCACGGCTCTTGACCCGGCTGTGCGCTCGGTCGCCTATGCCAACGTGCAGCGCCAGGTGCACGAAGCGGCCGTCTGGCTGCCGCTGGTGCACGAGCCAATGTTCCTCGCCGCCAACAACCGCCTGACCGGCGTTCGGGCGCATGGCATCTACGGCATCGGCCTGCACCAGGCGCTGGACCTGCGGTTCCGGTAGGCCATGACCAGAGGCAAGCAAAGCGCTGGCTTCGATCGCTCGGCGCCACCTTTGCTCCTGGCCGCGGTGGCCATCTTCATGTTTTCTTGAATGGCAAGCGCAGCGTGTTGCCCATGCATGGCAAGGGCAAGGAACTCGGCAAGGGCTTGGTCGAACAGATCAAGAAAGACCTCGGACCGAAGTGAGGCCAGGATGATTGCCTATCCCGTTGCCATCACCTTCGACGCTGCAGCCGGCGTGTTTGTCGTGCTGGCCCCCGGCTTGCCTGGCGGTACGCAGGCGGACACGCAGGCGCAAGCGCGGCTGCACGCGGTCGACTATCTTCTGACCGCGATGGAGGGCTGCATCGCTGCGGGTGAGCCAATCCCAGAGCCACCCGAGGTCGCGGGCATGACCTTAATCCCGCTGCCGGCGCTCGAAGGTGCCAAAGTCGCCCTCTACCGCGCGATGACCGCGAAGGGCATGGACGCGAGCGATTTGGCCGACGCTCTCGGTCGCCCACTCGGCCATGTCCGCAAATTGTTGGATTTCGACCAGCGCAGCAGCTTCGCCGATCTGGATCGCGCGCTGGCGGCACTGGGCAAACGCCTCGTCGTCGATAGCCTCGACGCGGCTGACTAGGGAGCCACCATGACCACTGTGTTTCGCGCGATCGATACCGCCATCGTCTGGGATGCAGGCATCGGCTCCCACGTCTACCGCCACGGCATTGATGTCGCGATGACGGCCGACGGTATCGCCCATGTCGGGCCCGGCTATACCGGCCCGGTCACGACGGAGGTCGATGGCCGCGGCTTGATGCTGATGCCGGGTCTGGTGAATGTGCACGCCCACCCAACCTCCGAGCCGATGAACAAGGGCATCTTGGATGAGCTTGGCTCCAAGTCGCTCTACATGTCCTCGCTCTACGAATACATGCCGCTGTTTCGCCCCGATGCCGCGGGCTCGCAGGCGTGTGTGCGCGTTGGCCTGTCGGAACTCTTGATGTCGGGTGTCACCACCGTGGCGGACTTGTCGGTTGCCTACGACGGCTGGCTCGATCTCTTGGCGGAGAGCGGCATGCGGGTCGTCATCGCGCCGATGTACCGCTCCGCGCGCTGGTTCACCCGCAATGGCCACGTTGTCGAATACGAATGGGACGAGAAAGCCGGCGAAGCCGCCATGGGCGAGGCACTCCGGTGGATCGACCGGGCGAACCAGCACCCGTCCGGGCGCCTGTCCGGCATGGTGAGCCCGAGCCAGATCGACACCTGCACTGGCGGTCTCTTGAAAGACAGTTTGGCGGAGGCCGAACGGCGCGGCATCTCCTTCACCCTGCACGCCGCCCAAAGCCGGGTGGAATTCGACGAGATCACCCGCCGCCACGGCATGACGCCGATCGCCTGGCTCGACAGCCTCGGCATCCTGGGGCCGCGCACGCTGATCGGCCACGGCATCTTCTTGGATCACCATTCCTGGGTGCATTGGCCGACCCGCACGGATCTCTCGCGCCTGGCTGCCACAGGCACCTCGGTCGCCCACTGCCCGACTGTGTTTTCGCGCCGTGGGATCTTGTTTGAGAATTTCGGCCGCTACCGCGATGCCGGGGTCAACATCGGCATCGGCACCGACACCTACCCGCTCAACATGCTGGAGGAACTGCGCTCGGCGGCGATCTTCGCGCGGTTTGATGAGGGCAATGCGTTTGCCGCCTCCGCCGGCCAAGTGTTCCACGCCGCGACCATTGGCGGTGCCAAAGCGCTCGCCCGGGACGATATCGGCCGGATTGCCGTCGGCGCCAAGGCCGACGTGGTGGCCGTCGACCTCACGCACCCGATGATGCAGCCGCGCCGCGATCCGTTGCGCAGCTTGATCTACGTCGCAGCCGAACGGGCGGTGAAGCATGTCTGGGTGGATGCAACCCAAGTGGTGCGCGATGGCCAGGTGCTGACCTTCGACTACGCGGCAGCATCGGCCGCCGTCACCGAGGCACAGATCCGGGCACTGGAGAAAGCGCCCTCGCTCGACTACGCCGGGCGCACTGCCGCGGAACTCTCGCCGCTGACCCTGCCGGTCGCATGACCGCGCTGCTAGAGGTCACCGATCTTAAGGTGCGCTTCAACAGCCCGACGGGGCCTGTCGTCGCCGTTGACGGGATTTCATTCTCGATTGCCAAGGGCCGCACTCTTGGGCTGGTCGGGGAGAGCGGGTGCGGCAAGTCGGTCACCAGCCTAGCACTCATGGGTCTGACGCCGGGGTCGGTCGCCGGCTCGATCCGGTTTGAGGGCCGCGAGCTGGTTGGCTTGCCGCAGCGCGCGCTGGCTTCCCTGCGCGGCGACCGGATGGCCATGATCTTCCAAGAACCGATGACCAGCCTGAACCCGGTCTACCGGATCGGCGACCAGATCATCGAGGCGATCCGCGCGCACCGATCCGTTGGTTCCACTGAAGCCCGCAGCCTTGCGATCGAGGCCCTGCGCCGCGTGCGGCTGCCGGCACCCGAACGCCGGGTTGATGACTTTCCGCACCAACTCTCCGGCGGCATGCGCCAGCGCGTCATGATCGCGATGGCGTTGGTGTGCACGCCGGCCCTGTTGATCGCGGACGAACCCACGACCGCGCTCGATGTCACGATCCAAGCCCAGATCTTGGATCTGATGCGCGGCCTCAGATCCGACAGCGGCACGGCGATCTTGATGATCACCCACGACCTCGGCGTGGTGGCCGAACTGTGTGAAGACGTCGTCGTGATGTACGCCGGCCGCGTGGTCGAACAGGCACCCGTCGCCGCGCTGTTCGACGACCCGCAGCACCCCTACACGCTGGGTCTCCTGGGCGCGATCCCGCGCCTGGAGGACAGTAAGGACCGCCTCGCCACCATCCCCGGCCGGGTGCCACCGCCCCAAGCCATGCCGGTCGGCTGCCGCTTCAACCCGCGCTGCCCGTTCGCGGTCGACCAGTGCAAACGCGAGGCACCGCCGCTGGTCGAGTATGCGCCGGGACATCAGGTGGCGTGCTGGCGGGC
>JAAFHH010000285.1 GCA_013297545.1 Alphaproteobacteria bacterium | reverse complement strand
TTTGCTGGCCGATTTCCCCGATCGAGGCGTTCATTTCCTCCACCGCTGCCGCAACGGTCTGAACGTTGGCGCTGGTCTGCTCGGCCGCGGATGCGACGACGGCGGACTCTTTTGAGGTGCGCTCAGCCGTGCTCTGCAGCACTTCGGCGGAGGATTGCATCTGCGTTGCAGCAGCTGATACCCCGCGGACCACACCACCGACGCTCGCCTCAAACTCGTCGGCCAGGGTCAGCATAGCGGCACGGCGTTCGGCTGCGGCTGCGGCTTTCGCTGCCTCCTCCGCGCCGCGCAGGCGCGCGGTTTCGATCATGCTGTCTTTGAACACTTGGACAGCGCCGGCCATCTGGCCGATTTCATCCCGGCGTGCCTGAGACGGCACCACGGTGTCCATCTGGCCGGCCGCGAGGTCCGCCATCGCGCGGGTCATGCCGTGCACGGGCTTCGCAATCGCCCGGCCGATGCCGAGGGCGAGCAACACGCCGCCAACGATGGTCGCAGTACCGACCGCGCCGAGGGTAACGCGGCTGGCATCCGCGTCAGTCTCAGACTCTTGGCGATTGTTCTCGAGCTGAGAAATCCGGCCACGGGTGAGGGCCGAAATCCGCTCCGCAATCGCATCGCCGAGGCGGGCGTTGTCGCCGTTGACGATCTGATGCACCAGACGCTGCGCTGTGGCAGCGTCGCGGAACGCGGTGACATAGTCGGTCGCTTGGCGATCAAGCTCCGCCAGCAGCTGGCCGAGCAGCGGGGTGCCGCTGATGGCGCGCGCATCCGCTAAGGACTGCTGCAACTGGCGAGCCTCTCCATCGATGGCGGCTGGATTGGCGTCTTCGGTAAACGCCCGGATCGCCTGCAAGCGCACGGTTTGCACGTCAGCCCTGAGACCCGCGATAACCGCCACCACCCGCACATCGCCGGTCGCCTCGGCGGCGATCTGCAACTGGCGGAACGCCGCGTACATCCGCTGCCCGGTCGGATCGAGCCGATCCTTGCGGATCGCATCTTCGCGGGCAATCGCCTCCAGTACGTGATCAAAATTCTGCCGGTACTGCTGGAACTGCTGGGCGACATCGCCAAGTGTCTGGCGGGCCACGTCGCTGGTCGACGCCGCGCGCAGGCGCAGGATTTCGGTGGCGAGATGTGCCTTCAACCGGTTCAGTTCGGCCTGCGCTGCGGGACTGCGGGTCTCGAGAAAAACCCGCAGGACGCGGCGCATTTCGGTGAACTGCTGGTTAAAGATCGCAGTTTCAACCGTGTTTTCACCAAGTTCTGCGTGCGCCAGCAGATCCGTTTTCACAGTGGTGACGGAGCGATAGCCGACGACGGCCACAGTCATCGCGAGAGCCAAGATCACACCGAAGCCGGTGAAGATTTGGCCTTGGAGGCCAAAGCGTGAGATCTGTGAAACCATGAGTTGGGCACCTTTTCGGAGAGCGGCAAAACCTCTGCCTTTTTGCTTCAGCCATACCTAAGTCGGCTTCGGCCCTTCCGGTGTACACAAAGCGGTCATATTACAAAAGAGAAAAACCCCACACGCCGTGTTGCGGCGCAACAACGGGCGATGCGCTTAGCCATGCTCAGAGAAGGTGTATTCATCCCTATTTGGTCAGTGGTTTCCAGGCGCACACCCGCCGAAACGCTCCAATTCTGCTGCAGAGAACAACACCGAAGCGATAGAATGCACCGACGGCGGTCGTTGACCGCCTCTCGAATGTTCCATTCCTGACACAGGACTTTTGCGTGCGACGTAAAGCCGCCAATTTCACGAAGCTAAAAACCGGCGATAGTCCGCCGCCACTTCTTCAACTGCGACGTAAAAAATCTGCCGGCCGTGTTCGGGCGTCGCCAGAGTCGGATCGGACCCGATGCGACCATCGGCGAAGGTCCGGCGATAATCGTCCGCGTCGGTGAAGCTGCCGGACGGGGCGATCTTCGGCGACATCGCTGCCGTTTTAATCGCGTGCGGGAAGGCGTGCCAGGTCAGCGCCACTTCCGACGGCGTGGCGTGGTGGCCAAGCGCGTTGCCGTAGAGCTCGCGCGAGAGTTGCTCGGTCCGCCTGCCCTCCCACCAGTTCCGCAGGCCGCAGCGCACGCCCGGCCGGTTGCCTTGGGGGTGCAAGGACCGTTCGGCGTAGATCTCCGAAAACGCCGCCGTCACGGTCGCGATGTTGCCGCCGTGACCGTTGACGAAAAAGAACTTGTCGAACCCGTGACGGGCGAGCGAGGTCACGTGGTCGACCAGCACCGCCATCAAAGTGGAGGGCCGGAGCGTGATCGAGCCGGCAAACGCCATATGGTGCTGCGCCATGCCGACGGAGATGGTGGCGGTCACCAGCGCTTGTTCTTGTTCGCCCACCGCGCGGGCAATCACTTCTGCCGTCAGCGCGTCGGTGCCGATCAGGCCGTTTGGCCCGTGCTGCTCGGTCGACCCGATCGGGATGATGATCCCGGTGGAACGCTTCAGATAGGTTTCGACTTCCGGCCATGTCGACAGCAGCAGTTGGGTCATAGTGATCCTCCCCTTTGGGAGGAGCCTGAGCCAGATCAGGGCCCGCCGTCTAGCGCGGGCGCGATCAGGTCGCGCACCGCAGCACTCACCGGCCCCGGGCGTAGTGGATCGGCCAGCGTGGTGAACCAGTGCTCTGGTGGCTCCCGCCCGAGCCGGTGGCGCCAGCTGAGGCCACGCAGCACCGCTTGCGCCGCGGCGGGCACCTGATCCGGGATCTGATGTCCGGCAATCGTCGCCCAGATGCCGGCCCAGCAGCGCGCCACCGCCCAGGGGTTGTAGCCACCGCCACCGGTCACGATCACCCGCGGCGCCAAGTCCCGCACCGCCGCGACCGCCGCCCACAGCGCGCCGTTGGAGAGCGCGAGGCCACTCATCGGATCATCGGCGAGCGCGTCACACCCGCCCTGGACGATCAGCAGCTCCGGCTGCCAGTCCCGCAGCAGCGGCACCACCACCGCGTCGATCAAGCAGCGGAGGTCTGCGTCGTGGAACCCGGCGGGCACCGGCAGATTGCGCACCCGCGTGCCGGCCGGCCGCAGTGCGGCACCGCTGTGCGGCCAGCGCCCGGCTTCGTGGATCGACACGCACAGCACGCGGGGGTCTGCGCCAATGCCAGCCTCCACCCCATCGCCGTGGTGCGCGTCGAGGTCGAGATAGGCGACCCGGGCCATACCGCCAGCAAGCGCCTTGCGCAGCGCCAACACGGCGTCGTTGAAGTAGCAGAACCCGGCTGCCCGATCGGCCATCGCGTGGTGCGTGCCGCCGGGCAACGAATAAACCACGCCGGGCTCATCGAGCCAGTCGAGGGCCGCCAACGTCGCCCCCGACGAGGTCGCCGGGCGCCGGTAGACTTCCCTGAACACCGGGTTGCCATTGGCCCCAACGTGGTGGCGCGCGCGGTCGACTGCCGGCACGCGCTGGCGCTGTTCTGCGCGCTGGACCACACGGATGTAGCCGGGATCATGGAAGCCCGCCAACTGGTCCGGCCGCGCGAGCGGGGCGACGCGGTACTGGGCCGGATCACACCAGCGGAGTGCTGCGATTAGATCCAACGTCGCCGACACCCGCGCGATTGCGAGGGGATGCCCACTGCCATAGCTCGACTGGCGATAGAGTTCCGCACCTGCCAGCAGCGCTGGTCTCACCGAAAAAACACGAAAGTCATCAGGATGAACAACGGCACCAGGATCGCACCCGCCCAGGCCATATAGCCGAAGAACGACGGCATCTTGATGCCGCGGTCTTCGCACACTGCTTTCACCATGAAGTTGGGTGCATTGCCGATGTAGGTGTTAGCACCCATGAACACGGCTGCCGCCGAGATCGCAACCAGGGTGGAGGTGAACTCCACCATCATCCGCTCCGCCCCGCCGCCGGCGACATTGTACATCAAGAGCCACGACGGCGCGTTGTCGAGGAAGGACGACAGGCCCCCGGTGATCCAGAAATACATCCAATCGATCGGCTGGCCGGTCGGGCCGGTGACCGACTTGATCAACCAGCCGAGCGACGCATCCGGCCCCGCGCGCAGGATTGCGAGTACCGGGATGATGGTGAGGAAGATGCCGATGAACAGCTTGTAGACCTCGACCATCGGGCCCCAGCTGTATTCATTTTCTTGGCGCAGCGCCTTTGGCGTCAGCGCCATGGAGGCGTAGGTGAGGGCCAGCAACAGGCCGCTCGATACCAGTTGCTGCAGGGTCACCTTGGTGCCGTAGAGCGTGATGGTGACGCCGCTCTCCCACACGCCGTTGACCAGCACGGCGGCGATCACCCCGCCGAGCAGCACCACGTTGATCAGCCCTTCGACGCCGAACGTGGTCTGCCCTGCCCCGGGTGCCGGCTGGTAGCCACCGTCGCGCCGGTGGATGTAGCTGTCGATCGCGTAGAATAGCGCGAGCAGGATCACGCTCGCGAACACCGTCTTCACCAGCAGGTGTTCCAGGAACCAGAAGAAATCCACGCCCTGCAGGAAGCCGAGGAACAAGGGCGGGTCACCCAGCGGCGTCAAAGCACCACCGATGTTGGCGACCAGGAAGATGAAGAACACGAACACGTGCGCGTTAGCACCCCGGTGCTGGTTCGCGCGGATCAGCGGGCGGATCAGCAGCATCGCCGCGCCTGTCGTTCCCATCCAACCGGCCAGCACGGTACCGAGCGCCAACACACCGGTGTTGCTGGCGGGTGAGCCCGAGAGCTGGCCGCGCAACAGCACACCACCACCGATCGCGAACAGGGCGGTCAGCAGAATCATGAACGGCACATATTCACCCGCCAGCACATGCATCACCTCGTAGGCAGCCGTGCTGGGGCCGTAGAGCAGCGCGAACGGCACCAGGAACAGTGCCGCCCAGCCATAGGCAATGCTGCCGTAGTGGTGGTGCCAGATCTTCGGCATCAGCAGCGGGCAGAGCGCGATGGAGAGCAGCATGCCCGCAAACGGCACGCCCCAGAT
>JAAFHH010000284.1:622-4970 GCA_013297545.1 Alphaproteobacteria bacterium | reverse complement strand
CCCTGGAACAGCATGCCGACAGTTCTTGGCCAAGATCGGCATGCTGTTCCAGGGCGCTGCCCTGTTCGACAGTTTGCCGGTTTGGCAAAACGTCGCCTTTGGCCTCATGCACGCGCGCCGCATGGCGCCGGGGCCAGCGCGCGAGATCGCGGTTGCCAAGCTCGCCTCAGTCGGCCTCGGCGCCGAGGTGGCGGATCTGTTCCCGTCCGAACTCTCCGGCGGCATGCAGAAACGCGTCAGCCTCGCGCGCGCGATTGCGACCGACCCAGAGATCCTGTTCTTCGACGAACCGACCACCGGGCTTGATCCAATCATGTCCGATGTCATCAACCAACTGATCCGCGACCGGGTCGATGACCTGGGCGCGACCGCGATTTCGATCACCCACGACATGGCGAGCGTGCGCAAGATCGCAACCAAAGTGGCGATGCTCTACCAGGGTCGCATCGTCTGGTGCGGGCCGGTGGCAGAGATCGATCGCAGCGGTAACCCGTACGTCGACCAGTTCATCCACGGCCGCGCCGAGGGGCCGATCCAGATGGCGGTCAGGGCGGGCTGATGGCCCGGGGTCGCAGCCAGTTCGTCTGCCAAGACTGCGGTACCGTCTACCCGAAATGGGCGGGACGGTGCGAGGCGTGCAATGGCTGGAACACGCTGGTTGAAGAAGTGCCGGCTCCGCCTGGCCCTGGTGGTGCGATCCGCGGCAAGGCCGGGCGGATCGATGTCGTCGAACTCGCCGGCAGCCAAGACCCCCCGCCCCGGCGACCGACCGGCATGGCCGAACTCGACCGGGTGACCGGCGGCGGGTTGGTGCCGGGATCGGCGATCTTGGTCGGTGGCGACCCCGGTATCGGCAAGTCGACCCTGCTGATCCAAGTGACCGCGCGCATCGCGGCCGGCGGCTTGCGGGCGCTCTACATCTCCGGCGAAGAGGCGATCGACCAGATCCGTATGCGCGCCCAACGCCTCGGCATTGCGGACGCGCCCGTCGAACTGGCGGCGGCGACCAACGTGCGCGATATCGTCGCCGCCCTGTCCGAGGGGCGGCCGACGGATCTGGTGGTGATCGACTCGATCCAGACCATGTACCTCGACCAGTTGGACAGTGCGCCGGGCACGGTCGCACAAGTGCGGGCGTGTTCGTCGGATCTGATCCGGGCGGCCAAGGCGCGCGGCTTTTGCCTGGTGCTGGTCGGCCACGTCACCAAAGAGGGCACGATCGCCGGCCCCCGGGTGCTCGAACACATGGTCGATACCGTGCTCTATTTCGAAGGCGAGCGCGGCCACCAGTTCCGAATATTGCGCGCGGTGAAAAACCGATTCGGCGCGACCGATGAAATCGGCGTGTTTGAAATGACCGATCGCGGTCTTGCCGAAGTGGCCAATCCGTCCGCTCTGTTCCTGGCTGAGCGCCGCTCCGACATCTCGGGCTCGGCAGTGTTCGCCGGCATGGAGGGCACGCGGCCGGTTCTCGTTGAGATTCAAGCGCTTGTCGCACCGTGTGCCTATGGCACACCGCGCCGCGCGGTGGTTGGGTGGGACAGTGCCCGACTGGCGATGGTGATGGCGGTGCTGGATGCGCGTTGCGGGCTCGCAATCGGGGCGCACGACGTGTACCTGAATGTCGCAGGCGGTTTGCGGGTGGCGGAACCGGCGGCGGATCTTGCGGTGGCGGCGGCCTTGGTGTCGGCCCTGACCGGAGAGCCCGTGCCGGGCGACGCGGTGGTGTTCGGGGAAATCGGTCTTGGCGGCGAAGTTCGCCCGGTCGGTCAAACCGAAGCCCGTTTGAAGGAAGCAGCCCGGCTCGGCTTTGCTGCGGCCTGGGCGCCCGACAATCGCCGCACCGAGCGCGCACCATCGCGCTCGTCGGTCAGAGTGGTCGGCTTCGACCGGTTGATCGATCTGGTTGGACGCTTGGCCGCCGATGGTGTGGCGGAAGGATAGAGGTTCATGGGGATTGCGCCGGTCGATCTCGTGGTGCTTGGGCTGTTGCTGCTCTCTGGCATCTGGGGGTTTTTGCGTGGCTTCGTGCGCGAAGTCCTGGGGATTGCCGGCTGGCTCGGTGCCGTCGCCGCGACCTGGTTCGTTCTGCCGTTCGCCCAGCCACTCGCGCGCGACCTGATCGCTATTGAAACCGTGGCAGACGGGGCGGCCGCCTTGCTGATCTTCCTGATCGCCCTGGTGATCTTCTCCCTGATCGCCGGTGCGATTGCCCAGCAAGTGCGCTCCAGTTCGCTTGGCGCGCTCGACCGCGCCCTTGGGTTCCTGTTCGGGCTTGGCCGCGGGGCGCTGGTCGCCGTGATCGCCCTGCTGGTGGTGCAGTTTGCGCTGCGCGATGAGCGTCTGCCGCCTTGGATCGCCGAGGCGCGCGCCCTGCCGCTGGTGCAGCGGGGAGCCGATCTGTTGCAACAGGTGCTGCCGCTCGATCAGCTGTCGGACCGGCTGCGGGTGCCGGGCCGGTCTGCCGATGCCGACCAGCAGCGCCAACTGCGCGAGCTGATGAACCCGCCGGGCAGTGCCAGAATTGATGCACCACCGGCAGCAGCAGTCTATAACGAAGCCGACCGCAATCGCCTGGACCAGTTGTTCCAGCCGCAGCGCCCTTGACCTCCCCTTGACCGCGGCGGTCGCCACCCCGCCGTCGGAGACGCTGTTGCCATGCTGACCACCAACCCGTTCGACGACGATCACCTGCACGAAGAATGCGCGCTGTTCGGCATCTACGGCCACCCGGACGCCGCCAAGCACACGGTGCTCGGCCTGCACGCCCAGCAGCACCGCGGCCAAGAGGCCTCCGGTATCGTCGCCCTGCACGCCAAGCAGTTCAACACGCACCGGGCCCTCGGCCACGTGGGCGACAGCTTCTCGTCCGAAGCGGTGATGGAACGCCTGATCGGCCACGCGGCCGTGGGTCACAACCGCTATGCGACGACGGGCGACACCGCCCTGCGCAACGTCCAGCCGCTGTTTGCGGAATTTGCACTGGGCGGCATGGCGCTGGCCCACAACGGCAACCTCACCAACTTTCACCAGCTGCGCAAACGCCTGCAGGACCGCGGCTCCCTGTTCCAATCGACCACGGACACCGAAGTGGTGGTGCATCTGATCGCCACCTCGCTCGCACGCACGCTGGTCGATCGCATGGTCGATGCGCTGCGCCAGATTGAGGGCGCTTACAGCCTGGTCGCCTTGATCGACGATGCGTTGATCGGCGTGCGCGATCCGTTGGGTGTGCGCCCGCTGGTGCTGGGCCGTGTCGGTGACGCCCATGTGCTGGCGTCCGAGACCTGCGCGCTCGACATCATCGGTGCGGATTTCGTGCGCGACATTGAACCCGGCGAGCTGGTGGTGATCGATGCCAAGGGCGTGCACAGCCGCCGGCCGTTTCCGCTGGCCGCCCCACGCTTTTGCATCTTCGAATACATCTACTTCTCCCGGCCGGACAGCGTGGTCGAAGGCCATTCGGTCTACGAGGCGCGCAAGCGCATCGGTGCTGAGCTCGCGCGCGAAAGCGGCATCCAGGCAGACCTGGTGGTGCCGGTGCCGGACAGCGGCGTGCCGGCGGCGATTGGCTACGCGTCCGAAGCGGGTGTGCCGTTCGAACTCGGCATCATCCGCAATCACTATGTCGGCCGCACCTTCATCGAGCCGACCGATCACATCCGCCACCTCGGCGTGAAGCTGAAGCACAACGCCAACCGCGCGATGATCGAGGGCAAGAGCGTGGTGCTGGTCGATGATTCGATCGTGCGCGGCACCACGTCGAAGAAGATCGTCGAGATGGTGCGCGCCGCCGGTGCGCGCGAGGTGCACTTCCGCATCGCAAGCCCCCCGACTACCCATTCCTGCTTCTACGGCGTCGATACGCCAGACCAAGCAAAGCTGCTGGCGCACCAGATGACGGTCCAGGAAATGGCCGACTACATCGGCGCCGACACGCTTGCCTTCATCTCGATCGACGGGCTCTACCGCGCCATGGGCGAGCCCGGGCGCGGCACGGTGCCGAAGTTCTGCGACGCCTGCTTCACCGGCGATTATCCGATCCCGCTGGCGGATCAGATCGATGCCGATGCGGAGCCGCAACTGCGCCTCGCCGAACCCGTATGACCGCGCCAGTCGCCCTGGTCACCGGTGCCTCACGCGGCATCGGGGCGGCCCTTGCCCGCGCAGTATCCGCGCGCGGCTACCATGTGGTGCTGGCCGCCCGCACGGTGGGCGGGCTGGAGGCGACCGACGATGCGATCCAGGCAGCCGGCGGCTCGGCCACCATCGTGCGCGTGGATGTCACTAAGCCCGATGAGATTGACAGCCTGGCCAATGCCCTCGCCGATCGCTTCGGCCGGGTCGA
>JAAFHH010000284.1:0-612 GCA_013297545.1 Alphaproteobacteria bacterium | reverse complement strand
TGGCTTCATCGGTGCGGCTGGCGTGTTGGGCGCCCTCACCCCATTCGGCCACGGCGACCCGGCCCAGGCTGAGCGGATCTGGGCGACCTCGGTCCAGGCGAATTGGCGGCTGTTGAGCCACCTGACCCCGCCGCTGGTGGCCAGCGCCGGCTGGGCGCTGTTTCCAGTCGACGAGAGCGCGATCGGTGGCCCGTTCTGGGGGGCTTATGGTGCAGCGCAAGCAGCGCTGAAAAGCCTGGTCGCGACGTGGGGTGCGGAACATCAGGGCCGCGTGCGTGGGTACGCGCTCGACCCCGGGCCGACCGGAACCCGCCGCTACACCGACGCCTATCCAGGGATTGACCCGACCAGCCTGCAAACCCCCGATCAGGCGGCAGCCAAGCTGCTCGCCACCGTCTTCGGTTAGCCGATACCAGCATCCGCCAGCATGTGGGTGACTTGGCGCAGGTTCTGATTCGGCACGTTGCGCACGATTTGGAAGAACACAATGTCGCCCGCGAGCAGCAACCGCTTGGCGGCCTTGACGGGCACGGGCACGTTCTTCAATTTACAATAAGCCAATAGGGCCGCAACCAACCAGTCTTCGGTCAGGATGATCTCACGCTGGTTCTG
>JAAFHH010000283.1 GCA_013297545.1 Alphaproteobacteria bacterium | reverse complement strand
TGGCGGTGGCGGGGATCTGGCCATGCGCAAGCTGCTGCCGGCGCTCGTGCGCCGGGATGCCGATGGTCAGCTGACCGACGACACGGCGATTCTCGCGGTTGGCCGGTCGGCGGCGACCTCTGAGGCGTTTCGGGCGCGGGTGGCGGGGCAGCTGGCGGTGCACGCGGCCGAAGTGGCGGACGAGGTGCGCGCGCGCTTCCTCGCGCGCATCACCTATTTCGGCCTGGATGCAACCGATGGGGCGGCACTCGCCGCCCTTGCCCCAGCACTCGGTGATCAGCCAGAACGCGTGCGGGCGTTTTATCTGGCGACGGCACCTGATTTGTTCGGCCCGATCGCAGCGGCCTTGCAGCAGGCGGGCCTGGTCACACCAGCCAGCCGCGTCGTGTTGGAAAAGCCGCTCGGGCGCGATCTGGCGTCGTCCCAGGCGATCAATGATGCGGTGGGCCGCGTGTTTTCGGAACGCCAGACCTACCGGATTGATCACTACCTCGGCAAAGAGACCGTGCAGAACCTGATGGTGCTGCGCTTTGCCAATGTGCTGTTCGAACAATTGTGGTCGCACACCGAGATCGACCATGTGCAGATCACGGTGGCCGAAACCCTCGGCGTGGAGGGGCGGGCGGATTACTACGACCAGTCCGGCGCGCTGCGCGACATGGTGCAGAACCACATGATGCAGCTTTTGTGCCTGATCGCGATGGAACCACCGGCCACCCTCGATCAAGACGCGGTGCGCGACGAGAAGCTAAAAGTGCTGCGCACGCTAAAGCCAATCCGCGACGGTGCCGTCGCCGTCAACAGCGTGCGCGGCCAATACCGGGCTGGCGCCGTGGGTGGCACCGCCGTGCCGGGCTACGCGGATGAATTGGGGCGCGAGAGTGCGACCGAGACGTTCGTCGCGCTCAAGGTCGATGTCGAGACCTGGCGCTGGGCTGGCGTGCCATTTTACTTGCGCACCGGCAAGCGATTGGCCGAGCGGACGTCGGAAATCGTGCTCCAGTTCCGCTCGGTCCCGCACGTGATCTTCCCCGAAGTGCCGCGGCCGAACCGGCTGGTCATTCGTCTGCAGCCTGATGAAGGCATTCGCCTGCACTTGATGGCGAAAGAACCTGGCCCCGGCGGCGTGCGGCTGAAGGATGCTGCCCTCAACCTCTCCTTCGCGGAGACCTTCAGCGGCCGGCTGCCCGATGCGTATGAGCGTTTGCTGATGGACGTGGTGCGCGGCAATTCCACCCTCTTCATGCGGCGCGATGAAGTGGAAGCCGCTTGGCGCTGGATCGAGCCGATTTTGTCCGGTTGGGCGGAGGCCTCCGACAAGCCAAAGCCCTATCCAGCGGGATCTTGGGGGCCGTCGGCTGCGATCGCGTTGATCGAACGCGATGGCCGGACCTGGGCCGAGGATATCGATTAGGTTTCCAACTGTTCGAGCGCCAAGGTCTCGGCGAGGCCCGCGATCTCCGCCTTGGTTCCCACACTCTCCTGCGCGCCGAGTGCCCGGCAGGCAAGCGCACCGCCAGCACAGCCGTGGCGCAGAGCCTCCGGCAGGGTGAGGCCACGGTCGAGTGCGGCCGCAACTGCACCGGCAAGCGCGTCACCCGCCCCGGTGGTGTCCACGACGTCGACCCTCGCCGCCTCGCAGTGCCAGAGCTGGCCGTCGGCCGCGAGCAAGGCGCCCGCTGCGCCGAGCGTGCCGATCACCGCCGTGCCCCAGCGCTCCGCCGCCGCTGGGATCGCACTCGCTGCTGGCAGGCCGAAGTGGGCGGCGAGGGCTGCTGCTTCCGGCGCATTCAGCACCAGCACGTCGGCCGCGCGCAGCACCGCTTCCGACACGATCTGGAAGGGTGCGAGGCTCCACACCACCCGGCCACCGGCCGCACGCGTGCGCGCTGCCACCCGCAGGCTCTGGTCGACCGGGACTTCGAGCTGCAACAGGGTGACGGTCTCGTTCGTAAACGCCGCACTCGGCACGCTGTCAGCAGCAAGCAGCCGGTTGGCACCGGAGGCGACGACGATGGTGTTCTCCCCATCCTCCGCGACTGCAATCGCAGCGCACGCCGTCGGGGCATCGACGATCTGGAGGTCGGTATCGGCAATGCCCTCTGCACTGAGCCGTGCGCGCGTAAGATCCGCAAAGCCGTCGTGGCCAACCGCCCCCGCCATCCGCACCGCAGCACCAGCCCGCCCAGCGGCGACCGCCTGGTTCATGCCCTTACCACCGGGTGCGATCCGGTAACTGGGGCCGAGCACGGTCTGCCCTGGCTGCGGCAAGGCTTGGACCGGGAACAACAGATCCACGTTGATCGAGCCGAACACCAGCACCGCCATGGCACCCTCCGCGCAAACACACTCCCGCCGGTTGGACCCGGCGGGAGTGGTCGTGGGCTCGATCCTACCGGAACGGCGGCGAGTAGAGCAGGCCGCCCTTGGTCCACAGGGTATTCACGCCGCGCGCCAGACCAAGCGCGGTGTCGGGGCCGAGGTTGCGTTCGTACATCTCGCCGTAGTTGCCCACGGCCTTGATGACGTTGACGACCCAGTTATCAGCCAAGCCGGCACCGCGGTAGAAGTTGGCTTCACGGCCGAGGAAGCGCTGCATGCCCGGGTCCCGAGTCGAGGCTGCCATCTGTTCGACGTTTGCTGTTGTCAGGCCCATTTCTTCGGCTTCGATCAGCGCGAACACCGTCCACTTCACGATGTCGAACAGCTGGTCATCACCGTGGCGCACCAGCGGGGCGAGCGGCTCTTTCGAGATCACTTCCGGCAGCACGACGAAGTCGCGCGGGTTTGGTGCAACCGCGCGGGCGGACGCGAGGTCCGAACGGTCGGTCGTGTAGACGTCGCAGCGGCCGGAGAAGAACGCATTGCGGATTTCATCCGCGTTCTCGATCACGACGGCGTTGAAGCGCATGTTGTTGGCGCGGAAATAGTCCGCGATGTTGAGCTCGGTCGTCGTACCGGGCTGGATGCAGATGGTTGCGCCATCGAGCTGCTTGGCCGAGGTGAGGCCAGAGCGTGCGTGCACCATCAGGCCCTGGCCGTCGTAGAAGATCGGCGGCGCGAACTGGAAGCCCAGCGTGGTGTCGCGGCTGAAGGTCCAGGTGGTCTGGCGCGACAGCATGTCGACTTCACCATTCTGCAGCGCTGGGAAGCGGTTGGCCGAGGTGGTGACGATGAACTGCACCTTGTTCGGATCGCCGAACAGGGCTGCGGCGACGGCGCGACACATGTCGCTGTCCATGCCGCGCATGACGCCGCGGCTGTCGGGGGAGGCCCAACCGGCCGACGGCTGTGGAATGCCGCAGCGGATGTCACCGCGGGCACGAATGGCGTCGAGCACCGCACCGGCGTCGGCCGGTTGCGCCCACGACAAGGCCGCGGTCACACCGGCGGCTAAGGCGAGTAGTTTCTTCACGGGATACCCCTCCCAGGGTTGCAGCGCGGCCGAACCCCTCCGGTCGCTCCGGGCAATTCGAGCCCCCAGAGCCGCACCAAGTCAATCCAGTTCCCGCCGCTGCGGCGTCGTGCCAAGCTTGGTGCTGGCAACAGTGTCGCCATTGTTGACACGCTGCCGACGCCGTTGACGGCGAGTAGTACTGCTGTCGACTTATGCGAAAATCCGTATAAGTGACAATTTTTGCAAATATAGTAAGTTAAAGTGGTGCGGCTGCGCAAAAACAAAACCTAATTTTCACGGCCCCTCGGTACAGTGGCTGCGATCCAGACGATCGTGCTATTGTCAGATCTGCTTAATACAAAGTATCTAGAGCTTTTTTTGGATAGACAGCGCGTCTCTCCAAAAGCAAACTCCCTATTGGGAGGCACGTGTTGTCTTTCTTGGACGTAATGATCTTGAAATGTGCTGAAATGTATTGGCACTTCCTTTGATCATATCCGTCCGATCTTGGTGGTTTTGACATCGAAGTCTAACAACTCGATCACGGCGCAATTCTTGCGCTAGCTCCACCAGGATTTTGAGGGTTACCAGCAGCGCGGCAGGAGAAAAATATGACGTTTGTTTATACCGCGGGCAATTTCTCTGGAACGACACAAAGAGTGAAGGTGGAAACACCTGGACTTGATTTTCTTGACAATGTCATTTCTGGAGCCGACAGTATATTTATCGACGTAACTAGTAGTATTTGGGAAATCAATCACGCAGCGGTAAATTTAGGTGCTGTAACAACGCTAAAAGACGAAACTGACGCAACCCTATTTCATACCGTGTCCGGAGCTGGCTTCTCTTGGGCTGGGCAAGCTGGAGTCGCAACTATTCTTGGCGGAACGTTCGCCGACTCACTTGTTGGCGGCAATTCAGCCGATCGGCTGGAGGGTGGTGACGGCGCTGATACGCTGGTCGGTGGTGACGGCGCGGATACCATTATTGGCGGCAATGATGCCGACTCGCTTGATGGCGGCGACGGTGCCGACAGCCTCACCGGAAATGCCGGCAATGACGCTCTGCTGGGTGGTAGCGGCAACGATACGATCGTTGGCGGTGCGGACAATGATACGCTGGATGGTGGCGATGGCGCAGACAGTCTGAACGGCGGGACTGGCGCGAACAGTCTGGTCGGTGGTCTTGGCAATGATAGGCTGCTCGGCGGCCCGGATACCGACACGCTGTCCGGCGGCGATGATGCCGATTTTCTACTCGGTGGCAACGGCGCGGATACCCTGCTGGGTGGCGGTGGTATTGATACCCTGGACGGCGGTGTGGGTGCCGACTCACTGGATGGCGGTGACGGCGCGGACAGTCTCTCCGGCTCGGTCGACAACGACATCTTGCTCGGCGCTATCGGTAACGACACGCTGGCTGGCGGTTCGAATGATGACACGCTATCGGGCGGCGATGATGCCGATAGTCTTTCGGGTGGTGACGGTGCGGACAGTCTGTCGGGCGATAACGGCGCAGATACCCTTCTAGGCGGCAATGGGGATGACACGCTGCTCGGCGGCGAGGACGCCGACT
>JAAFHH010000282.1:2750-4976 GCA_013297545.1 Alphaproteobacteria bacterium | reverse complement strand
ATAGCTCGAAGGAATTGTCTGAGCGCCTGGCCACCATCGAACAACAAAGCGAGACCGTGCGCGCCGCCACGGCCGAAACCTCCGCATCGGTCGAGACCGTGTCAGCGGCGACCGAGCAGCTGTCGGCCTCGGTCGGTGAGATCTCGACCCAAGTGCAGGAAACCGCGCGCCTGGCGGCCGACTCTGCGACCGCGTCGTTGAAGATGCGCTCCGGTATCGAAACTTTGGCGGGCCAAGCCGCGCGCATCGGTGCGATCGTGCAGCTGATCTCCGACATCGCGGCCCAGACCAACTTGCTAGCACTCAACGCCACGATCGAAGCCGCGCGTGCTGGTGATGCTGGGCGCGGCTTTGCGGTTGTTGCCTCAGAGGTGAAAAACCTCGCCGCCCAAACCGCCAAGGCGACCGAGGACATCACGGCCCAGGTGCAGGCGATCCAAGACGCGACCTCGATCGCGGTGGACGACGTCCAAGCCATCGCCGTGATGGCGGAACGCAACCGCGAAAGCTCGGCCGGCATCGCGGCGGCAGTCGAACAGCAGGGGGCTGCCACCCGCGAGATCTCGCGCTCGGTCTCAGAAGCCTCGCGCGGCACCGCGGTGGTGTCTGACTCCATGACCAGCGTTGCCGATGCGCTGGTCCAGGCCAGCCATGCCGCGGTCGACCTCAACGGCCGCACCGACGGCATGCGCACCAGCATGGATGACCTGGATCAAGCCGTGCACAAGTTCACGGCGACGTTGCGCGCCGCCTAAACCTGACCGTCCACGCCGGCTTCTGCGAAGGTGCGCATGCCGGCGTGGCAGGACACGGCTGCCTTCAACACGCCGATCGCGAGGGCGGCACCGGAGCCTTCGCCAAGCCGCATGCCGAGATCAAGAATCGGCTGGCGACCCAAGCGATCGAGCAGGCGCTTGTGGCCGGGTTCGGCCGAGAGGTGGGCGAATTCGCAGTGGTCGATCGCGTGGCGGTCGCTCATCGCCAAACTCGCGGCCGCAGCCGAACAGGCGTAACCATCAAGCAGTACCGGGATACGCGCCAGCCGGGCGGCAATGATCGCGCCGACGATCGCCGCCAGCTCCAACCCGCCGACCGTGCGCAGCCAGTCGAGCCCATCGCGGCAGTTTGGCCGGTGGAGGGCGACGGCTTGATCGACCGCGGCGATCTTGGCCGCCAATCGGTCGCCGATCACGCCGGTGCCGGGCCCGACCCAATCGCGAGCCTCACCGCCGAAGATGCCGCAGGCGAGCGCGGCCGCACTGGTCGAATTGCCGATGCCCATCTCGCCCACGGCCAGCAGGTCAACACCGGGTTCGACCGCCATCATGCCGTAGGCGACGGCGCGGGCGCATTCTTCGTCTGACATCGCGGGGCCGCGGGTGAAATCCTCGGTTGGCTGGTCGAGACCCAGTTCATAGACGCGCAAATCCGCGTCCATCACGGTGCACAGCTGGTTTACCGCTGCACCGCCGCTGACAAAATTCTCCACCATCTGGCGGGTGACACTCTGCGGATAGGCAGACACGCCGTGGGCGACGACCCCGTGGTTGCCGGCAAACACCGCGACCCGCGGCCGGCGCGTGGTCGGCGGATGCTTGCCCTGCCACAGGCAGAGCCAGTGGGCGAGTGATTCGAGCCGGCCGAGAGCACCCGGCGGCTTGGTCAGCTTGGCTTCCCGCGCCATGCAGGCCGACCCCGCTTCCAGGTTCGGACCCGGTAGATCGCCGAGCACACGGCGCATTTCATCGAGCGAAGCGATCCCAGCATCGGCCATGGTTTGGTGTCCTGCTCATTGGGTGCATTGTTCCGCACCCGGCAGCGTCCTATAACCGGGGCCCTTGGGCGCGTCTAGCGCCGCCGCCACTTCCCATCAGGTCTGCCGCCACCCGATGCCGGTGCCTTCCGTCCTAAACCGCTGGCTGATTGATCTGTCGCTTGCGACAGCCCTGTTGACGCGCGTGCCCGCGGGCCAACCCCAGGGTGTCGCCCCGCAGGATTTTGCCCGCGCCGTGCGCGCCTACCCGCTGATCGGCGGCGTGATTGGGGCTGCTGCCGGGGCGGTGATGGTGGCGGCCCTCGAAATCGGTGTGCCGCCGCTGGTTGCTGGCTGTCTGGCGCTTGGCGCTGCGGTTGTGATCACCGGCGGCTTTCACGAAGACGGCTTGGCCGATACCGCCGATGGGTTCGGCGGTGGCCGGGATGCTGCGCACAAACTCGCCATCATGC
>JAAFHH010000282.1:0-2740 GCA_013297545.1 Alphaproteobacteria bacterium | reverse complement strand
GCGACCACCGGATTGGCAGCTACGGTACCTTGGCGATCGCACTTGCCCTGCTCGCGCAAGCCGGAGCGCTCGCGAGCCTGGAGGCGCAGGCCTGGCCCGCCCTGATTGCCGCCCACGCGGCGAGCCGCGCGGTGCTGGGTGGCCTGCTCGCCGGCTTGCCGTCAGCGCGCTCCGATGGTCTCGCCCGATTGATTGGCCGGCCGAGCCACGGGGCCGCCACCCAAGCCGCGTGCTTCGGGGTGGTGATTGTAGCACTGGCGACACCGAGCCTGGCGATGGCCGCGCTCATCATCGCAGTCGCTGGCGCAAGCGCGTGGGCGATGGGTTTGCTCGCCTGGCACCAGATCGGCGGGGTGACCGGCGACGTCTGCGGTGCCACCCAACAGGCGGTGGTGGCGGCCGTGCTAATCGCGTGGAGCATTCGATGAGCGTGCGCCGCGTCGCGGAGACCCGCTGGTGGTGGATCCGCCATGCCCCGGTGGTCGGGCCGAGCAGCCTGCTGCCGGAACCGGACGCACCACCCGACTTGTCGGACCCCAAGCGCATGGAGCGGTTGCGCCGGCACCTGCCGCCGCGGGCGATCTGGATCGCATCTGAGATGCCGCGCGCCTTGCTGACGGCAACCGCGCTCACCCATGTGCGCCCGATCCGCGATCCTGACTTGAATGAACAGGATTTCGGCGACTGGCAGGGCCGCACCCACGATGAACTCTGGCGCGACGGCGATGCGGACTACCGGCAGTTCTGGACCGCCCCCGCCGCGATTGCACCGCCGGGGGGCGAGAGCTTCGAGGCGATGTGCCTGCGTGTTGCAACCGCGGTCGAGCGCTTGACCCAAGTGCACGCGGGCATGGACATCGTCGCGGTTGCCCACGCGGGCACGATCCGCTCGGCCCTGGCATTGGCGCTCGGCATCGCGCCGGCGCGTGCGCTGTCGCTGGTGATCGAGCCGTGGTCGCTCACCCGCATCGACTGGGTGGTTAACGACTGGCGGGTCGTGCGGGTGAATGGCCGCGAGGCGTTCCTTTAGTCCAGCAGCTGATCGAGGCCGCGGCGCAATCCCACCACCTCGCGCACCCGGCGGATCGCGAGCAAGGTGCCGGCGACGTAGGGGGCAGCCGAGCTGCCGGCATCGTGGCGGATCACCAGCCGTTCGTCGGGGGCGCCGAACAGCGCCTCGCACGATAGGATGTAGCCGGGCATGCGCACGGAATGCACCTGCACCGCACCAATCTTGGCGCCGCGGGTCTCGCGCGCCCCACCCAGTTCTTCGACTGGCTTTGAGGTGGCGGCTTGGCGTACCGCCGAGAGGCGTTCGGCCAATTCCCGGCCAGTGCCGGACGGCGTGT
Source organism: Alphaproteobacteria bacterium (assembly GCA_013297545.1). Lineage (GTDB taxonomy): Bacteria > Pseudomonadota > Alphaproteobacteria > Elsterales > Elsteraceae > RDXE01. Next base: position 1,391 of record JAAFHH010000282.1, on the reverse strand, counting down.
CGGGCTTCGATGCCGAAGCGTAGTCAATCACCTCAACATCGGCGACGTACTTCGCGGCTTTCAAGGCAAACACCGCCATCAAGGTGGCGGTGATCGAATAGTTACCGGCGGCGAACACCGACACGCCCTTGGCGCGCGCGGCCGCGTCGATCTCGGCAAAGTCATCGGCCGTCAAGCCGGAGGCCCCCACCACGAAGGCGCGGCCGGCAGCGATTGCTTCGAGCGCGTGGCCCTTGACGACGTGGGGCTTCGAATAGTCGACCACCACATCGGCAGGCGTGTTCAACGCTTCAGCCAAGGTCGCAACGACGGTGACACCAGCCGCCGCGCGGCCGTGCACCTCGCCAATGTCGCGCCCGGCAGCCGAGCGCGCGACGGCACCGACCAGCGTGAGGTCGCCAGCATCCATGACGCCGCGGGCAACCGCGCCGCCAGTCCAGCCAGTCGCACCGACGACGATGACACGTATGCTCATGCGGCAGCTCCGTCCGGGATGATGGCCATGGCTTCGATTTCGATCTTGGCGCGGTCTTCCATCAGGGCGGTCACCTGCACGACAGCCATCGCTGGATACCAGCGCCCCATCAGCTCGCGGTAGGCAGCCCCGACGGCGCGCAGCGCGCTCAAGTATTCCTGCTTGTCGGTGATGTACCAGGTCAGCTTGACGATGTGCTCAGGTCTGGCGCCGGCTTCAGCCGCGACCGCAATCACGTTGGCAAGCGCCTGGCGGAATTGGGCGACAAAGTCGTCGGACTCGAACACGCACGCACTGTTCCAGCCGATTTGGCCGGCCACCACCACGGTGGTGCCGCGGGCAGCGATGCCATTGACGTAGCCCTTGGGGGCCACCCAGTCTGGTGGCTGCAAGATCTGCACGTCATCCCCTCCCTGACGGTCTCACGCGGTATTCATGCGCCTTCGGCCGCCACTGCTGCAAGGTGGCTTCGGCTGTTGCCGCCGCGGGATCGCGTTGATACTTTAAGCTTCAAGCGTTGCCGGGGGGCAAGGGTGCAACAGCGACACGCAGTGGTGACGGGTGGCAGCCGTGGGATTGGCCTCGCGATCGCGACCCGTCTCGCGTCGACCGGTCATCGGGTCACGATTTTGGGGCGGGATGCGACGCGGCTCGCCGGTGCGTGCCAGGCTTTGCCGGGCGACGGGCATGGCTGGCTCGCAGCGGACGTCAGTGATCCCATAGCACTTGCCGCCGCATTGGCCGACGCGGCCGTGTTGCCAATCGACATTCTGGTCAACAACGCCGGCATCGCACCCTCCGCGCCGGCGCTGAAGCAAAGCCGGGCTGGGTTTGAACAGGTGCTGGCGGTCGATCTGCTGGCACCGTTCCAGGCAATCCAAGCGGTGGTGCCGTCGATGACGGCGCGCGGTTTTGG
>JAAFHH010000281.1 GCA_013297545.1 Alphaproteobacteria bacterium | reverse complement strand
GTTGGTCATTTTGACGGGTTTGCCGTTGACGCTGATCGTGCCTGCATCGGCTTGATAGTAGCCGTAGAGGATGCTCATCAGGGTCGATTTGCCGGCACCATTTTCGCCAATGATCCCGTGGATCGTGCCCTTGGCGACCGAGAGCGAGACGTCTTTGTTGGCCTGTACAGCACCGAAGCGTTTGGCGATGCCGTGGGCTTCAATGGCCGGTGGGGCGGGGGGCTTCTGCGTCATACTGTGAAGATCCCCCCGCCTTGAACGAGCCTACCGAACCGGGCAGTTGCCGCCGTCGAGCGTACGGCTGTCGACGACTTGCAGGCTGCCCGCGATGATCTGGTCGCGCGCCGTATTGATGCGGGTTTCCATATCCGCCGTGATCAGGCGGCGGTTGTGCTCATCGAGCGCCCAGCCAACGCCGTCTTCCTTCAGACCCAGCACCGTGGTGCCAGCGCGCCAGGTGTTGTCCTGCGCAGTTTTGAAGGCGTTGTAGACCGCGACGTCGACGCGCTTGAGCATCGAGGTCAGCACAACACCTGGGTGCAGGTGGTTCTGGTTCGAATCGACCCCGATCGCGAAGCGGCCAGCGTCGCGCGCGGCCTGCATCACGCCAAGGCCGGTCGCACCAGCGGCGGCGTAGATCACATCGGCACCGCGGTCGAACTGCGAGCGGGCGAGTTCGCCGCCGCGGGTCGGGTCGCGGAACGCGGCCGGCGTCGTGCCGGTCATGTTCTGGACGATTTCAATCTGCGGGTTGACCGAGCGCACGCCTTGCACAAAGCCGCAGCCGAAGGACCGGATCAGCGGAATGTCCATGCCGCCCACGAAGCCGACGCGGTTCGACTTGGTGGCGAGCGCAGCTGCCACACCAACCAGGAACGAGCCTTCGTGTTCGCGGAACAAGGTCGACTGGACGTTCGGCATATCGACCACGCTGTCGATCAGCGAGAACTTCACCTGCGGGAATTCTGGGGCGACGCGCTCAACCGCGCTGCGCTGTGAGAATCCAACCGCGACCACCACGGTCGCACCGCGGCGCGCCATGTTGCGCAGCGCCTGTTCGCGCTGGCCTTCGTTGGTGATTTCGAATTCGCGGTACTGGACGTTGGTTTCCCGCTTGAAGCGTTCGGCGCCGGTGTAGGCCGCTTCGTTAAAGCTCTTGTCGAACTTGCCGCCCATGTCGAACACGATGGCTGGGGCGACGTCTTGAGCATGGGCCGTGCCAATGCTCAAGCTCAGCGCCAGTGCGGTTACAACAGTACGGCGGTCGATCGCCTTGGTGATCATGATCGGCAACTCCCCCTCGATGGTCTGCTCCGCCGGCGCGGCCCCTGCCGCTGCCCACGGTCCCGGCTGTCTCTTACGATGCCGACGCGGCGACAGCAACCATTGCTACTGTGCGAGATCTAGGCCGAACCAGGTTTGTGACAGCCGGGCAAGCGTGCCATCGGCGCGCAACGCCTCCACCGCATCGCGCACAGCGGTTGACAGGGCCGGCTCGCCGCGCGGCACGGCGATGGCGATCGGCTCGACAAACAGCACGCCGGGCAGGATTTTGATGCCCAGACCCGCCCGTTCGGCGGTCATCGCCTCCGCCAGGGACACGACACCGCCGTCGACGCGCGCAGCCGCCACATCCTCCATCACCACCCGGTCGTTCACCCGGGTCAGCACTTGGCCCGGCGCGAAGCGGCGCGGCACGCGTGCGGCATCATCAAGCACCAGCGTGTCGCGCACGTACGCGTGCATGGTGGTGTCCGCGGTCACGGCGATGCGCTTGGCCGTGAGGTCTTGCACGGTTGCAGTGGCAGCCGCCTTCGGCGCGATCGCAACCACGCCGGCAGAGCCGTAGCGCACTGGCAGATCAATGCGCCGCCGCCGTGCGCTGGTGGGGGTGACCCCTGCGACTGCGATGTCGGCGATGGCGGCCCAGCGCCCGTCCAGGATCGTCTGCCAACCAGGCGCCAGATAGCTTGGGCGCAGATTCAAGCGCTGCGCGATCGCGGCCCCAACATCAATGTCGTAGCCTGCCAACCCGCCGGTGGATTGCGTGAACGCGAAGGGTGGCGCGTCCGGCTCGACCGCGATCCGCAAGGTTCCGCGCGCCTGGGCGCGGCTGAGCGCACTCGCCTGGGCGGGCAGGGCCACCAGGGTTGCCATGCCTGCAAGCAGCAAGCGCCGGTTCATGTGCATCGTGTCATCCTCCCGCGTGATCGCGCCGGAGCATGCCGAAGGCACCGTGGGCAGCGCAATGGCACAAAAAAAAGGCTGACCCGAGGATCAGCCTTGAAGTTTAGGGAGGAAACGTCCGCCGAAGCGGACCACCATCCGCAGATGGTGCAGTGCAGTATAGGGCGAGGTCACCCGCGGTTTCCAGTCGCAATCATATGATATTTGTCGCACCCCCCGCGCGATCAGCCGGTGAGGCGGTAGCTGAGGTCGACCAGATCGGCTGCGACCAGCGTGAAGTCGCCTTCGGGGGCGAAATCCTTGGTTTGGTGCGGGCCGTACTCGGTCGGTCGGCCGATGAACGCAGTCTTGAAGCCCAGGCGTTGGGCAGCGAGCAGGTCGTCGTTGTGCGCGGCGACCATCATGATGGCGCTTGGATCCAGCTGCAGCAGCGCGGCTGCCCCCAGATACACCTGAGGGTCGCGCTTGTAGTGGCCGAACAGTTCAGCCGACAAGATCACGTCCCAGGGCAGGCGCGCGCGCTTGGCCATCGCGGTCAGCAGCGCGACTGAGCCGTTGGACAGCGGTGCCACCGTGTGGCGTTGGGCCAGACGAGTGAGGCCGGGCACGGCATCCGGCCAGGGGTTGAGGCGCCACCAGGCCTTGGTCAGGTGCTGGCGGTCAGCCTCTGAGATATCAATACCGCGCGCTGCCAACAGAGTGTCGAGCGACGTGCGGTGCAGCGCATCGAGGTTGGCCCAGGGCTGTTCGCCCCGACGCACCCGGTCCATTGAGGGCGCGTAGGCACCGCGCCAGGCATCGACCAGGGCCGGCACGTCGATCTGGTGCTGGCGCTCAGCGAACCAGGGGGTGAGTTCGGCGATCAGCGAGGTGCGCCAATCAACCACGGTGCCGAAGACATCGAACAACAGCGCGCGCACAGTCATGGCGTCCCCGCTCGTGGCAAGTCGAAGCTGAACCGGCTGCCCGCACCAGGGCTGGAGGCGATGGAAAGCGTGCTGCCCATCTCCTCCAAGAACTGACGGCAGAGGCTGAGCCCAAGACCCGCCCCGGTCTCCCCCGCCGTGCCGACGCCGCGCATCGGCGGCGCACTGCCAAACAGTTGGCGCACTTGCTCGGACGTCATGCCAAGCCCAGTGTCACTGACGCTGACCACCACCCGGTCGCCCCGCGCTTCGCCGGTCACGCGAATTTCGCCACCCTTCGGTGTGAACTTGACCGCGTTGCCGACGAGGTTGCGCAAGACCGTCGTTACCACACCGCGGTCCGCCTGCACCGCGAGGTCGAGGCCGGCCTCGATGATGGTGATTTCCTTCGCGGCCGCCGGTGGGCTCAAGGTCGTCAGGCTTTCGCGCGCGAGCCGGGCCAGCGGGTAGGCCTGCCAGCTGAGCGTGGTGCCTTCGAGCTGCGTGCGCGCCCAGGTCAGCAGGTTTGACACCAGGCTCTGGGTCAGGGATGCCGCGTGGACCACTTCATCAGCGGCCTTTGCGATCCCATCCGGATCGTCCCGCCGGGCGGTCTTTGCCAGCACTTCCGACCAGCCGATCAAGCCGTGGAACGCGTTGTTGAGATCGTGTGCCACGATCGAAAACATCCGGTTCTTCTGCTGGTTCAGGGCTTCGGCATCGTTCAGGGCCGCCTGCAAATCCGTCTGCAGGCGGATGCGTTCGCTGATGTCGATCACCCAGAGGGCCAGCGAGGCGGGCCCACCGACCCGGGTGCGTGCGAGGGTTACCTCCACTGGCGAGCGTCGCTCGGCCAAGCCGAGGCGCGCGTCGCGCACCACCCGTTGCAGGGCTGGATCGGCGAGTTCGGCCGTCATCTCAGCCAGCAGATCTGGGTCGTCGAACAGCGCGTTAGCTGGCCGCGTGTGCGGGCGGCCGAGGTCCGACAGCAGTTCGCGCATCAGGTAGTTGCTGGAGCGCACCGTGAAGTCACGCTCTTGGATCAAGGCCAGTGCGACCGGGCCGCTCTGGATCACGTCTTCGATCGAGTGTTCGCTGGACGACAACAGCCGTTCCAGCATCGCGGCCTTCAAGGTGGCGTGGCTAGCAGTAGCCTCAGCGCGAGCGAGCGGGGTTGGGTCGCGCGGCAGGACCGGCCCCCAGCTCTGTGCGCCTGGATGGTAGGTCGAGAAATTGACCAGGCCCTCGACCGTGCCGTTTGGTCCCGTGACCGGCAGGATCAGTCGCAGCCAGAGGTTCGAGGCAAGCCCGGGGATCGAAAGGTTTTCGGCGTAGATCGGCCGCCCGGTGGACTCGGCGATGCGATAGAGGCACCAGAACAGCGAAGCGAACGGCGTGCGCGACGCGACATCCAGCACCGAGCGTCCGGTCCAATCGGCCCCCAGCGTGGCGGCAGCCTGAGCGCTGTAGTGGACGTACTGGTAGTTTGTCCCGGTCGAGCGCACGACATGGGCGCGAAGTGCCACATCGGCATACTCGGGCGTGGCGAGCGCAGCTGCGACCCCATCCACACCGAGGCTGAGCAAGGGGGCGATCGTCGCCCAATCGTCGCGCAGATCCTGGGTTGGGATCAGCGCCGGGTCCGGGTCAGGGCAGAGATAGGGCGGGGCGAGGTCGCGGGCGTGGTACCAGCCATCCGCGTCGCCCGCCTGGATCGCTCTCCACAAGGCAACAGTGTCGGGATGATCGGGCAGGGTGCTGGCGGGCATGAGCTTTGTCTTAGCGGCCCAATCGCACGGCGACAAGCAACTGCTAGCCGCGGCGATGGTGGTGGCGCCGGCGGCTCCAGGCACTGCCAACCGGGCCAAACAATGCCGACGCGATCGCGACCGT
>JAAFHH010000280.1 GCA_013297545.1 Alphaproteobacteria bacterium | reverse complement strand
GCCCGACGAACAGGCCGCCCCGGCACTGATGGCGAAGCCCGCCAGATCGAGCGCCATAACAAGCGTTTCCGCGCGACATCCGCGGTGGGCCAAGCAAGACGTGTTGGGCAGACGAAGCGCACCGCGGGCGATCACCGCCGCATCGGGGCAGCGCACCAGCGCCGCCGCTTCCATCTCCTCCCGGACATAGGCAATGTCGGCCCACCGATCAAGGTGTGCTGCCGCATGCTCGGCCGCGACGCCGAAGCCGACGATGCTCGGCACCGCCTCCGTACCCGCCCGCCGGCTGCGTTCCTGGCCGCCGCCGCGCAGGATCGGCTGCAACGGCAGCGTGGGTGCGACGATCAGCGCACCCACTCCCATCGGCCCACCAAGCTTGTGGCCAGAGATGCTGAGGAGATCGACACCGAGATCCGCCATCGCAACCGGGATCCGCCCGACGGCTTGGACCGCATCGGTGTGGACCAGCGCGCCATAGCGTTTGGCCAGTTCGGCAATCGCCGCGACCGGCTGGATCACGCCGGTTTCGTTGTTGGCCAGCATCACCGACACCAGCGTGCGGCCACCCGGCTGTTGCAGGATCGCCGCCAGCTGGTCGAGGTCGACGATGCCATCCCGGTCAACCGGTAGGATCACCGGTGCCGGGTGTGCGCGGGCCACGGCTGCGTGCTCGACTGCGGAGATGACCACCCGGTCAACCGCAACCCCACCCAGCGCGAGTGCGGCGGCTTCCGTGCCCGAAGCGGTAAACACCACTTGTTCTGGTGCGGCACCCACCAGGCAACCGACCGCGATGCGTGCGGCGTCGACGCGCTGCTTGGCGCGCCGACCATAGCTGTGCACCGACGATGGGTTGCCAACCTCGACCATGGCGGCCGTGATTGCCGCCGCCACCGCCGGCACCATCGGCGCCGTGGCGTTATGGTCGAGGTAGACCGCCATCGCCCGATCGGACCGCTTAGGCCGCGACTTGGCGCCCGGTGTCGCCGGGCTCGGTCACGAAGCGGATCAGGCCCTTGCGCTCGACCACATCGCCGACCGACACGGAGGACAGGTAGGCGTGGATGTGATTGCCCAGTTCCTGCCAGAGGTCGTGGGTCGCACAGCGCGTCTTATTGGCGCGGCAGCCTTCGGGCGAACCGGGCTGGCAACGCGTCACCCGGATCGGTTCATCAACCGCGAGGATGATGTCCGAGATGCGGGTGTCATTGGCTGGGCGGGCCAGCAGATAGCCGCCGCCGGGGCCGCGCACGCTCTTCACGATCGAGCCGCGGCGCAGCTTGGCGAACAGCTGTTCGAGGTACGACAACGAGATTTCCTGCCGATCCGCAATCTCCGCCAGCGCCACTGGGCTGCCGCGCGAGTGGGTTGCCAGATCAACCATTGCCATGACGGCATACCGTCCTTTAGTGCTCAGCTTCACGACACACTTCCTTCCCAATCGGTAGCGGCCTCCCCACCACGCCAGAGGGCGTAACAGTGGCCCGCGTGCCAGATCGGCGTCGAGGTCGCCCCTGCAGGCAGCACAACGCCCCATTCCCAAGCCATGAAGCTTCTTGAACCGCGGCCAATGCCCTATCTAACTGTCTCAGGCGTTGGTGCCGCGCCGTTTCATCGCTCGGGAGCTGGTCGGCTCACGAGGGGCGATATAGGTTCCCGAGTCAGCAGGTCAAGCATTGGCCGGCAGATTCTGGTGTGCATCAACGTGAAAAGCCAAGTCGTCGACTTGGTTACTGCCGGGGTGTCACAACGCCCCGGTGCCAGAAAGCGAGACGGATCAATGCCTGAGGTGATTTTCAATGGTGGCGACGGACGGCTAGAGGGCCGATACCACCACGCCAAAACGCCGAGCGCGCCGATCGCCCTCGTTCTGCATCCAGACCCGCGCCACGGCGGGACGATGAACAACAAGGTCGTCTACACGATGTACCAGTGCTTCGTGCAGCGCGGGTTCTCGGTGTTGCGCTTCAATTTCCGCGGTGTCGGCCGCAGCCAAGGCAGCTTCGACCGCGGCGAAGGCGAATTGGCCGATGCAGCAGCTGCACTCGACTGGCTGCAGCAGCACAACCCGAACACCCAGCAATCCTGGGTCACCGGGTTCTCCTTCGGCGCCTGGATTGGCATGCAGCTGCTGATGCGTCGACCGGAGATCGCGAGCTTCATCAGCGTGTCGCCGCCGGCCAACATGTACGACTTCAGCTTCCTTGCCCCCTGCCCGGTCTCTGGCCTGGTGGTGCAAGGCGACGCCGATGAGATCGTGCCGGAAGCGTCCGTGCAGAAACTCGTCACCAAGCTCTCGACCCAGCGCGACATCGTGGTCGACTACCGGCGCGTGCCCGGCTCCGGCCACTTCTTCGTCGACCACATGACCCAGCTGTCGTCCACCCTCGGCAGCTATATCGACGCCTGGCCGGCGATCGGCCGGCCGAAGGTGAAGGCGGCGAAGGGGGGGTAATGAGTGGTTGTGGAGTTCGCTTGTTTTGAAGCTACGCAACGGGCTGTTGCGTAGACTTCACTTGAGCCCAGCCTTAAGGGTCGAACGGAGGCAGATCTGGGTCGTCATCCGTGCTGGACACATCCAGCCCAGCTTCTAGTTCAGCAGGTCCTGGTAGATCCTGGCGAAGCAGCTCCGGCGGCTCGTCGAGCAATCGGTACTCTGCGACGCCGATTGGCTTCATGGAATAGCGCAGCGCGTATTCGACCACGGCATCATGCTTCTCTCGGCAGATGATCACGCCAATCGTGGGGTGGTCGTCTGGCCCCCGCATGAGATCGTCGATCGCACCTTGATAGAATTGGATCTGGCCCACGAAGTCTGGTTTGAACGCCTCCACCTTGAGTTCGAACACGACATAGCAATGCAGCTTGACGTGGTAGAACAGCAGATCCGGCCGAAATTCCTGATCGCCCACGCGGATCGGCACTTGCGCGCCGATAAACGCGAAGCCCTTGCCAAGCTCCATTAGCGTCTTTTGGAGATTCCCGATCAGCGCCTGCTCCAGATCCCGTTCTTTCATCGCCGGGCCGAGCCCCAGGAAGTCAAAGCTGTAGGGATCGCGCGTCAGCTGCTGGGCGAGATCTGACTGCGGCATCGGGAGGGTACGCTGGAAGTTGGAGACCGCGCGGCCTGCACGCAGGTGGAGCTCACTGGCGATCTGGTGGTCAAGAACGGCGCGACTCCAGCCATACTCGACTGCTTGGCCCGCATACCAAAGTCGAGTCTCGCGGTCCTGCACGCGGTCCAATAGCTTGGTGTGATGCCCCCATGGCAACGCAGACAATACCGGCGCCAGGTCCGCGAAATCCGGCCAAGCGCGATGAAACGCGCGCATATAGATCAGGTTGCGCTCCGACAGGCCGCGCATCTCCGGGAACTCGGCCGCGAGATCGGCCGAGAGCTGGCGATAGACTGCGCGCGACGAATTGCCATCTGCGATGCGATCGACCAGCAGACTGCCCAGTGACCAGTACAATCCGGTCAGATGGAGATTGACCGCCCGTGCCGCCTGCACTCGGGCAACGCGGATCTGGTCTACAATCTCCCGTCGGAGTGCCGCGTACTCTCTATCTGGCGGCGTCGGCAGTACTGCCATCGGACATGCTCTTCATTCGCGTCAAACGAGCTGTTCACACAAAATTACACAACCCATCCGCTATACGCAACAACCTGTTGCGCAGTTGTGAATCGGTAAGTGTTATACTTTTTATGGGCGTGAACACCCATGAGGTCTTAGCAAAGAAACTTTAAACGAGATGTTGGCGTGAAAAATACCACTACGCAACGACGTGTTGCGCACCCCTCACGCCGCCGCCGGCAGCGCCACAGTTTCCGGATCGTAGTTGAGGTTGGGTGCCAGCCATCGCTCCATCGTCGCCATGTCCATGCCCTTGCGCCGCGCATAGTCTTCGACCTGGTCACGCTCGATGCGGCCGAGGCCGAAGTAGCGGCTGTCGGGATGGGCAAAGTACCAGCCGGAGACCGCCGCACCCGGCGTCATGGCGAAGCTTTCGGTTAGCGTGATCCCGGCATTGGCCTCGGCTGCGAGCAGCTGGAACAAGGTTGCCTTCTCGGTGTGGTCCGGGCACGCAGGATAGCCGGGGGCGGGGCGAATGCCGCGGTAGGCCTCGCTGATCAGCGCGTCGTTGTCGAGCGCCTCATCCGCCGCATAGCCCCAGAATTCCTTACGCACGCGCTCGTGCAGGCGCTCCGCGAAGGCCTCCGCCAGCCGGTCGCCCAGCGCCTTCACCAGGATCGAGTTGTAGTCGTCCTGATCGGCTTCGAACGCCTTCGCGATCGTGTCGACTTCTGCACCGGCGGTGACGGCGAAGGCACCGATATAGTCCGCCACGCCCTCGGGCGCGACGAAGTCCGCCAGGCACAAGTTCGCCCGGCCTGGCCGGTCGCGCATCATCTGCTGGCGCAGCATGTGGAGGTCCGCCAGCTGGGTCGTGCGCGCCTCGTCAGCGTAGAGGCGGATGTCATCGGCGCCCTGCTGGTTGGCCGGCCAGAAGCCGATCACCGCGCGGGGGCGGAACCATTTCTCGGCGATGATCCGCTCCAGCATCGCGCGAGCGTCCGCGTAGAGCGGGCGAGCGGCCTCGCCCACGACGGGATCTTCCAAGATCTGCGGGAAGTTGCCGGCGAGTTCCCAGGTCTGGAAGAACGGCTTCCAGTCGATCCGCGCAACCAATTCGGCCAAGTCGTAAGCGTCGAACACCTTCGTACCCAAGAACTGCGGGCGCGGCGGGGTGTAGCCCGCCCAATCCAGCTTCTGTCGGTTGGCGCGCGCGGCGGCCAGCGACAGGCGTTGCTTGGCCAACTGATTGGCCGCGTGGGCGTCGCGCATGCGGGCGTATTCGGCTTGGATGCCGCGGACGTATTCTGCCTCGCCACCGCCAACCAACTGGCCTGCCACACCCACCGCACGGCTCGCGTCCGGCACATAGACGACGGCGCGGTTGTAGTTCGGCGCGATCTTGACGGCGGTGTGGACTTTCGAGGTC